>JAFRJB010000063.1 GCA_017432485.1 Clostridia bacterium | reverse complement strand
TCGGGATGACACGAAAATTCGGATAAAATTGGCACAAAAACGAGCCTCTTTAGAGGCACGCCAAGGTGGCAAAAACAATAAGGCTTGAACAAAGTGAAAGCCCGCGCCTTGAGACGCGGGTTAGTATCGGGGCTTATAGCCTATGAGCAAACCACCCGTTTGACGGGTGGTATTGATTTTCCCTTTATTGACAAGTAAATACAGATTGTTTATAATTTTATATATCATTACATAAAGGAAAAGAAAAGTATGAAAGAAAAACGCAAAGACTGTTTTTTCTTGCGCATAGGCACACTCATCAGCAACCTGGTGCTGGCAACGCTGGCGGCAACGGCGTTTCGCGCTATGCGCAACCACTGGGTATTTTATGACCCGAATACATTCTTTTTAGGCGGCAGCACGGGTATTTTTATCATCGCGCTTGTTACGATTGCCGTATCGCTCTGCCTTTTAGTACTGCGCCTGTATAAGCCGGAATTGAAAGGCAAAGAACTGCAGGATTATAAATTCTTGCGCATTCTTGGCGTTATCGCCTTTGTGCTCAGCCTGCTCTTGGCAGTGGGCATATGCGTTATTATTTTATGCAGTGATGCGGAATTCTTTTTGATGTTCTTAGATGTGCTTAAAGGCGATTTGCCGCTTGTTATTATCTTTGCTGTGGTGGCGATATTTCTCTTGGCATTGCCGAAGCTGCGCCCGAAAGCCAAAGCGATTGTGGCGGTATGTATGGCGGCAATCATGGGGCTTTGGGCGTTGTGGATGGTCTTCCCGCTTAAACCCTACAGCTTTGCAAGTGACCCGGTCGTGATGGATACCGGCGAAGAATACGCCGTGGTCTTTGCAACCAATGACAAAGGCACCGGCTATGTGCAGTACAGCTTCGGCGGGAAAGACTACACCGTTTACGCCGAACAGCAGGGCAGGCGCATTTCCAATCGCATCATTCATTCCATTCGCGTGCCGTATGAACATTTAAAAAATAATGCGTACAGCGTCGGTTCCACGCAGGTGTTTGGCGACTACGCTTACGGCAGCCGCTTAGGCAAAAGCATCGAGGCAGGTCCCTACACCTTGAAAGTCAATGAGGGTGAAACCCAGCGCTACCTCTGCATTTCCGATTGGCATTCTCAAATTAAAAAAGCCAAAGGAGCGATTGCGCAGCTGGGCGAATATGATGGGGTGATTATGCTCGGTGACCCGAACACGGGCTTGAATATTGAAGAACAGGCAGTGCGCTATATCGTGCAGTTCGGCGGCGACATTACCGGCGGTGCGATGCCGGTCATTTATGTGCGCGGCAATCACGAAACGCGCGGCGCATTTGCCGCCGATTTGCCGGAATACCTTGGTTTTGAAAGCTTCTATTACACCGTAGCGCGTGGCGCCTATTCCTTCGTGGTATTAGACAGCGGCGAAGATAAGCCCGATGACCACGTGGAATACGGCGGTTTGGATGAGTACGCACGCCATCGCGCCGATATGCTGGAATGGCTGCAAACAAAACCGCAGACAACTGATAAACTTATTGTGCTTTCTCACGATTGGCTGGTAAGTAAACCCGAGCCTGAGGTTTCGCGCGTGGCGTGGGATACGCTGCAGCAAATGGGCGCGCGCTTTATGGTCAGCGGCCACAAGCATGTGTGTGAGTTTTTGGAAGACGATACAGAGGATGAAGCCGCGCCAACCTACTTAAAGGCCTACCCCGGCATCAGCACCTATATTGACGGCGGATATGCCAATCAAAAATTTGTCGCATCAAAGCTGACAGTAACAGCACAGGGAGTGCGCTTTGAAGCGGCGGATAACACCGGCGAAAAAGTCATGGACAAAACACTGCCGTGGCAGCAATAGATTATAACAGTATTTTAATAATGGGAGAAAGCAGATGAAAAATAACGAAAAAGAGCCCTATGTTCCGATTACCGAGGATCAGGCAGATAACACATATTTGGAAGAATTTGAAGCCGAGATGGCAGCACAGCAGCAAGGTGCACAGCAAGCGCCGCAACCGCCGCAGCAGGAACCGCCCGTACCGGAAAAGAAGCCTGTTTATAAGCAGTGGTGGTTTTGGCTGATTATCGCGGTGGTTATTATTGCGGCTGTGGTGGCAATTCTTCTTGCCGGCAGCGGCAAGAAAGAGAAAACTTCTACCAAGGCGAGTTCTTCCACTTCGGCAAGTACTACACAATCCACTACCTTTACGACCACCACGGCAGCGCCTGCAACCACTACGACTACGCAAGAAGCAAGCACGCAGCAGCCGTCAAGCGAAGAACCGAGTAGTGAAGAACCAAGCAGCGCGGAACCGAGCAGCGAAGAAGAAAGTCCGCAGCCGGAAGACAATGTGTAGCAAATGCCCTTGGCAACACCTGCCAAGCGGCAGCCGATTGCTGCAAACAAACAGATTAGTTTTTTGATTTGAAACAGGAGAAAGCAGATGAAGAATAACGAAAAAGAGCCTTATGTTCCGATTAGCGAGGATCAGGCGGATAACACGTATTTAGAAGAATTTGAAGCCGAGATGGCAGGCACACAGCAAGGGCAGCCGCCGGAGCAAGCGCAGCAGCCGACAGGTACGGCACCGCAGGCGCCCGTGCCCCCGGTACCGCCGGAACAAGAGAAAAAACCTGTTTATAAGCAGTGGTGGTTTTGGCTGATTATTGCCGTGGTACTTATTGCGGCAATCGTGACCATTATTCTTGTGGGTAAGAGCTCCAAGAGCAAGACCTCAACCTCTGCTTCTTCTTCGACTTCCGCAAGCACTTCGCAAACTACATCGCAGACCACATCGGCGACAACAACTGCAACCACTACACAGACTACCACAGCCAAGAAAACGACCGCTGCGACCACCGAAGATGAAGATGACAAAGAGTCGCGCTACCAATACGCACTGCAAAAAGCAAAGTTTTTGAGCGACACGGCACATATGTCGAAGCAGGCTATCTATAATGAATTGGTTTCTCCGGGCGGAGAAAATTTGAAAAAAGATGCCGCGCAGTATGCGGTTGACAAGCTCGGCTCAGTCTTTAACGCCAATGCTCTTGTCAAAGCAAAAGAATATGATGAGGAAGGTATGAGCGGTGAGGAAATTAAAAACAGGCTCATTGACGGTGACCTCTTTACTGAGGATGAAGCCGAATATGCGGTAGACCACTTAGGGAACTAAAAAAGGCTTGGCACTGCCAAGCTTT
The DNA here is from genome assembly GCA_017432485.1 of Clostridia bacterium. Taxonomy (GTDB): domain Bacteria; phylum Bacillota; class Clostridia; order Oscillospirales; family Acutalibacteraceae; genus RUG714. Next base: position 12,511 of record JAFRJB010000063.1, on the reverse strand, counting down.
TTTAGTTCCCCGGTGTTCAGTGTTCAGTTTTCAGTGTTCAGTAGCGGCAAGTTCGTTTTTTCGAACGCGCCATAATTATCTACTCTTCTGTCACTTCGTGACATCTCCCTTTAATTCCGCACTCCGTATTCCGCATTTCTAAATAATAAAACCGCCTCAAAGGCGGTTTTATTATTTAGAACAAATCTGTTTTGGTCAGTTGCTTTTCGAAGAAGCGGATAGGCTTTTTGACAATGAATTTCACACCCAAACCGATTGCCAAACCAATCGCAATATAGGCGCTGAGCTTGAGCAGGTCTATCCAATAATCATTGCCGTAGGTACCGCATACGCATTCGCGCATCGCATTGATAACAAAAGTGAAGGGCAGGAACGGATGTATTGCGCGGAAGAATTGCGGCGTCACATCGATGGGGAAGGTGCCGCCCGCACCGCCGATTTGCACCACCAAAAACAAAATGCCGATTGCCTTGCCGATATCGCCGAAGGCGGTGGAAACGGAGAAGATGAAGACTGAAAAGGCGATTGCCGCCATCACGCCCGCGAGGATGAATAAGAAGGGATGATAGCACTGAATTTTTAAGAAGTACAAATCGCCTATGCAGATGATAAGCGCCTGCACCACCGCAAACAGCACGAAGGTAAACAGTCTTCCGAAATACGCGTGGTGAAGTTTGACATTGCCGATTTCGCGCTTTTTCTTGACTTCGGTTTTGACCACGGCAACAAGCACCATACCGCCCACCCAAATCGCGAGGGTGCTGTAGAAGGGCGCCATTGCCGAGCCGTAGTTTTCAATGCCGTAAACCTTTTCGGTATCAATCTGCACGGGGCAGGCAAGGAAGGCGCCGAGCTGCTCGGCATTTTTGCCGGCAACGTTGGTGATGGTGGCGACAAGTTCGTTGTCTTTTAAGCCTTCAATTTTTTTGCCTAAATCCTTGAGTTGTTTTTTGGTGTTATCTAAAAGTTTATCGAGTGTTGCGACCAGGTCTTTACCGCTTTTGACAGAGGTATCCAGCCCGGAAGCGAGCGATTGCAGCGCAGGCAGTTCGCCGCTCAAGCTTGCAATTAAACTGCCGGTAGCGCGCAGCATATCAATGACGGTCGAGAAGTTTTCATTGAGTACCGGCTGCACTTGGCTGCGGTATTGGGACTGCACGGAGCCGATATTGGAAGCGACGGTGTCCATATCGTCGGTAATTTGGTTGACAAGCGACTGTGCCGCGCCGTCTTTAATCTGTGTGAGCACATCCTTGACAACATCGAGTTTGGTCAAGCTGTCGGAGAGTGCGTTGATGATTTTGTCGAGCGCGGGAATATCAATCGAGAGCGTGTCGCGAATGGTTTCAAGCGTGGCTTTGATGTTTTCCAAATGCGCCGTGTAAGTATCTAATTTTGCGAGCACATCTGCCGCGATTTTTCTCGCTTCGGGTGCCGAGGCAGATGCGATTTTTTTGATGTTGTTTGCCGCGCTTTCCAGCCCGCCGCTGACTTTGGACAAAGCGGAGTCCGCCGAAGAAGTTAAGTGGCTGACAGCACTGCGAATGAGGTCCGCCATCTCCTGTGCATCGGCAACCAGGGTGCCGGAGTCTTTCATAATTTTATCTAATTGGCTGTTGTTGACAGCCTTGGTTAAAGAGTCGGAAATTTTCATCACACTCTCAAAACTGCCGACTGTTTTTTGCACATTGTCAATGGCGGTAACTGCCTGTTGAATGCCCCCTTCCAGGTTGCCGAAGACATCGACCGCTTCTTTGTCGGTCGCATCAAGCACGGTGCCGAGCATGGCGGTAACAACATTAATGACAGTTGTTACAAAAGATTCGTTGACCTCTTTTTGTACGGTTTCGACCACTTTGTCGGTAATCTTGGTGGCAATGGCGTTTTTCTTTTCGTTGGCGTAGTATTTGATTTTCGGCTGTTCAAATTTGGAAGAAACAATGCTCGTTAAGGACTCGGAAAAGCCTTTGGGAATTTCAATACCGGCATAATATTCGCCGGCTTCCAAACCGTCCATCGCTTCCTGCTTGCCGACAAACTGCCAGTCGATGGCATCATTGCCTTTTAAGTTTTCGGCAATGGTTTTGCCTACATCAATATCAATATTCTTATAGCGGAAGCCCTCATCTTCAATGATAACCGCGACTTTCATATTGCCGGTTGCGCCGTAAGGATCCCAGTTGTTGTAAATATTAAACCAGGCATACATCGAGGGAATCAGAGCAATACCCACCGCTAAAATGATTGCCATGGAGTTGGTAAAGATGTTTTTTAAATCGCGCTTAAAGATTGCAAAAATTGTTTTCATGGTTTACTCCTCTTCCTCATCGTCTTCGTCTTCTTCATCCCCGTCAATATCTTCGGCAAAAATATCGTATTCACCGAATTCCACCTGCTCATCATTTTCCAAGTAAGGGATAACTTTTGCCTTTACCAAATATTTGGCGTAGTCTGCCGGAATAAAAACGGCAATATTAATAAATATCAGCGCCAGCCAAATTGTCAGCCACGTCATGTGCTGCCCGGTGCGCTGCCCGATGATGACGGCAATCGGCGTAAACAAAACAAATAAAACCGCCACCGCTATTTTGGCGATGCGCAGTATTTTGCAGCCTTTTTGATAGTTTAAAATAATTTTTGCTTTGAGAAAACCGTATTTTTTAATAATGTTTTCTTGGTTTTCTGCCGGCACAAAGTTTTGGCTTTGCGGCGTGTTTGTGCTGCTCATCAGCTCACCTCGTTAAAAAAGATTAATACAATTATATAGAAAAAACGGCGAATAATCAAGCCTGACCGGCAATAAAAATGTAAAATATACTTGACATTTTGTTAAATATAGAGTATACTAAAAGCACAGCAAAGGTGATTAGATAAAACTTTTTCATATTCCTTTTCTTGGCGAGAGGTCTGCCTCTCGCCGCAACTTTTCTATGTAGATTTTCAGCGTTTGGAGGCTTCATTTTGAAGAACTTAAAAATGAAAGCAGCGCGCGTTGCCAAAGATATGTCGCAAGAAAAATTGGCAAGCCAAATCGGTGTGACGCGCCAAACAATTTTGATGATAGAAGCGGGGAAATACAACCCCTCTTTAGCGCTTTGCATTGAGATTTGCAAGGCGCTTGACACCACGCTTAATGACCTATTTTGGCAGGAGGAAAACTATGAAGAATAATGCAGTGAAATCGGATGAAAGAACCGCAAAAAACACCGGTACGGCGGCGGTCATTACCCTTGTGTTTCTTTGGGCGGCACTGCTTGTTGCCGGCATTTACAAAACAGTCAAATACGGTGCAGGCAGCACCACTGAAGAAATATTGCTGTTTTTGGGTTCCCTGCTGGTATTTTTGATTTTTAAGCACCGCAAGGACACGGTGGATTTACCCAAAGACTTTTTGGGTAAACCTTTGCCGACCGCTCCAAGCGGGGCGGACAAGCGCGCGAGAATCAAGGCATACTTTGTCGATGCGCTTATTAACGGCGCCATCCTTGCCGCGCTCAATGTCACGCTCAATCGCATTAACCCGAATTTCAGCTTCACCACAATTGATTGCGGCAGCGCGTTTTTGACCATACTGGTAAACGCGGCAGTAGATCTTGCGGTGCTCGGTGCCGTGTTTATGATTTTAAACTATGTCTGGGGCGAGCACAACATCAAAAAGTACAACAAACTGCTCGAAGAAGAGGATGAAGTGTAAATTTGCCTCACATTTCGCGCCGCTTGAACAAAATGGCGGCGCAGGAATGCGCGCAATTGATATGAATTGCGTATTGACAATTCTATTTTAATATTATATTATATTAAAACAGTTGACGGAGGATATAGATGGAACATGCAGTAATGGATAAGGTCGCCCACCTTATCATTGGGAGAGCACTGAAGTACATTGAAAAAGATCCCGCAAAAAATATGATGAAAATCATCCGCATTGCCAAGCGCCTGATGGGGAAAACCTTCCCCGCGAGTGCCTATGAGGGCATGGTGCAGATGGCGACGGATGAAAACAATAATTGGCACAAATACGCCGTGAAAATGATAGAAGAAGTCGACCATGAGCAAATCGAAAATATGCTCGTGGCTTTCGGGCTTCACGGCGCAATTTACGGCACCAAAACCGTGCGCGCCAACCGCGAAAAATACGGCTGCAATATTCCTTTTATTCTTTTGATCGACCCGACCAGCGCCTGCAATTTGCGCTGTAAGGGCTGCTGGAGTGCGGAATATGACCATGCGCTCAATTTAAGCTTAGAAGAAATGCAGAGCATTGTGGCGCAGGCAAAAGCGCTGGGCACGCGCATCTTTATGTTTACGGGCGGCGAACCGCTCGTGCGCAAAAAAGACATTTTGCGCTTAGCAAAGGAAAATCCCGAGTGTGTTTTCTTAGCCTACACCAACGGCACACTCATTGATGAAACTTTTGTGCGTGAAATGAAGCAGTGCGGCAACTTCCTGCTGGCGCTCAGTGTGGAGGGTGACGAAGCAAGCAATGATGCGCGCCGCGGCAAGGGTATTTACCAAAAATCGCGCGCGGCGATGAAACTGCTCAAAGACAATAAGTGCCTGTTCGGTGTTTCCGTTTGCTACACCTCGCAGAATTTGGATGCGGTTACCGATGATGCTTTCTTCGATGATATGATTGCTTCGGGGGCGCGCTTCGGGCTGTATTTCCACTATATGCCGGTGGGAACCGGTGCGGTGGCTTCTTTGATGCCGAACCCCGAACAGCGCGTGAAAATTTACAATAAACTGCGCCAAGTGCGCTCGACCGGCGAGGGCGCCAAGCCCTTCTTTGTGATGGATTTCCAAAACGACGGCGAGTTTGTGGGCGGCTGTATTGCCGGCGGCAGAAATTATTTCCACATCAACGCTGCAGGAGATATGGAGCCTTGTGTGTTTGTGCACTACAGTGACTCCAACATCCGCAAAAAGACCATTTTAGAAGCGCTGCAAAGCCCGCTGTTTATGGCGTATTATAAAGGGCAGCCATTTAATGACAATCACTTAATGCCCTGCCCGATGCTCGAAAATCCCGACATTCTTCGCAAGATGGTCACCGAAGTCGGTGCCGTATCGACCGATATGATTGCCAAAGAGAGTGTAGATGAACTTTGCGGCAAGTGTGATGACTATGCTGCCAAGTGGATGGCGACGGCGAATGAACTGTGGAAGTCGAAAGACCGCTATGCGCCGTTTACGCAGTATTACAGAGATCACGAAGCGCCCGCTTCATAACAGGGAACAGGCAACAGCCAACGGTTTCCGGTGAAAATTTGTTGTGTTTTAAATTTATATAAAGAAAGGTCGGCTGATTTCGCCCACGTGCTGTTAAGGGTAACAAGGTTCAAATTTCCTGACTTCACTCACCTTGACAATTCTAAAATGCACTAATACACAAAGTATCAGCACATTTGATAATTGCCAATTTGAGCAAATTCAGACAATTTGAACTGCGGCGCACCTCATTTTTAGGATTTTTCGTACAAGAACAAGGCACAAATCTCTTGGCAAGGCTGACGCCTGCTAAAAGATTTTAACGCAGTTATTGTTCAAAAAGACAAAAATGAGGCTTATTATCCTTAATAACACGCGGGCTAAGCCGAGGGGGAAAACAAGATGAAAATATCAATCATCGTCGCTTTTGTTGTATACTTTGTCGGTATGTTATCGATCGGCTTTGTATTCATGAAAGGGCAAAAAGGAGAAAAAGAATACTTCTTAGGCGGCAGAAGCATGGGTCCGTGGGTTACCGCGATGAGCGCCCAGGCTTCCGATATGAGCGGCTGGCTGCTGATGGGCTTCCCGGGCAGCATTTTGGCGTTCGGTATGGGGCAGGTTTGGATCGGTATCGGTCTGGCACTCGGTACTGCTCTGAACTGGATTTTTGTGGCGAAGCGACTGAGAAATTTCTCGGCGGCTGCCAATGACTCCATTACATTACCGCAGTACTTAAGAAACCGCTTTGCAACCCAGAGTAAGGCGTTGCAAATTATTTGTGCCATCGTTTTTCTTGTGTTCTTTACGATCTATGTGGCATCGAGCTTTGTGGCAGGCGAAAAAGTGTTTGAATCTGTCATTCCGGCTTTGGGCGAGCACAAGGTGTTGGCTCTGTTAATTTTTGCGGTTATCATTATTATTTACACGTTTTCCGGCGGCTTCAAGGCAGTTTGCTGGACAGACTTCTTCCAGGGCATTTTAATGCTCGTTGCGATGCTCGCTGTGCCGATTATTATGATGATGTCAAAGTCGGGTATCGATGTCGGTGCCGTGCAGACAGTTGGCGATGCAAGCGAATCACTTAATCCGTTTGCCGCTTCGTGGAAGGATATTATTTCCGGTCTTGCCTGGGGTCTGGGCTACTTCGGTATGCCGCATATTCTGGTGCGCTTTATGTCTATCAGAAAGGCGAAGGAAGTCAAAAAGAGCGCTACCGTCGCGATTATTTGGGTGGTCTTAACCCTCGGCGCGGCAGTGGTAATCGGTCTCTTGGCAAGAAAGACAGCTGTCGGTGCTTCTTTGGTGGCAGCCGAAGCGCAGGAGAATATTTTTATTGAAATCGTGAAGCTGCTCTTCCCCGGTTTCATTGCAGGCGTTTTGCTTTCGGCAATTATCGCTGCGGCAATGAGTACCGCGGACAGCCAGCTGCTGGTCGCATCTTCCTCTTTCACCAGCGATATTTACAAGCCCGTATTCAGAAAGAATGCTTCCGAAAAAGAAGTGCTTTGGGTTGGCAGAATTGTGGTGGCAGTTGTTGCTATCGTCGCCTTCTTTATTGCCAAGAGCGGTTTGCCGGATGCAAACGGTGAAGTCAAAGAAGGTTTTGCTACCTCTATTATGGGCATGGTTTCCAACGCTTGGGGTGGTTTCGGTTCGGCGTTCGGCCCGGTTATCATCCTGTCTCTGTTCTGGAAACGCTTCACCTACAAAGGTGCTATTGCCGGCGTGGTCGGCGGTGCAGTGGTCGATGTGCTGTGGCTCATCTTCTTAACCGACTCTACCGGTATCTACGAATTGGCACCCGGCTTCGCGGCAGGTTTGCTGTGCGCCGTAGTTGTTACGCTTATCGACAAGAAACCGTCGGACGAAGTCGTTGCTATTTATGAGGCGGGGGTTAGAGGCGAAGAAGACTAACACACCGTGAAGAGATTCTTTTTCTTCCGTTCGGCATCAGTATTCTTCACCCCGGGCGAAGAATAATTACTTTTCGCAACTTCACCGGCTTGCTTAGTCACGGCGTTTGCGCCGACAGCCGACAGCCGACTGCCGACTGCTGACTGCTGACTGCTAATATATAAAATAATACTTTACAAATAATAGCCTTTGTGCTATAATGCAACTACTGCCGATTTTCGGTCTATTGCGTATGCCCCACAGGGGACTCACTGTTACTTTAGGCTGAGAGTTTGGAGAATATTTAAAAAAGGAGTGACTTCAACATGACAAAAGAAGAGAAAAATGCTATCATCGCCGAGTATGCAACGCATGAAGGCGATACCGGTTCTCCCGAAGTGCAGATTGCTGTACTGACCAAGAGAATCAACGACCTCACCGAGCATTTGAAGATTTACAAGAAGGATAACCATTCCCGCCGTGGTCTTCTCAAAATGGTAGGTCGCAGAAGAAATCTGTTAGCATACCTCAAGAAGGTCGATATTGAGAGATATCGTGCAATTGTTAAGAGATTAGGTCTTCGTAAGTAAGAGCCGCTATGCAGACGAAACACTGTGTTTCGTCTGCATTTTGACTTTTTTAAAATAAGAAACTTAGCGAATGAAATGAGATGAAACTCGCTTAAAATCTTTCTGTTATCTAAATGATTTTAAGTGCTTGCAGTTTATTGTGTGGAATTTTGTTCTTAGCCAAGTCAAATAACGCAGAGAAATACTTTGTGTATTTCCGAGTATATTTGGCGAAAGATAAGGGCAAAAGAACCGCAATAAACCGAGTTACATTGAGTGGAATGAGCGTAAAAAAAAGAAAGGAATTATATAGAGCAGGTTTTCGTTAGCCGCAAATCATGTGCTCGACTTCGGCGGCGACTGCCGAGCATAGGATTTGTTGCTAACACCGGCTCTATGGGTAAAAAACATGGCTATGTTTGAAGAAATGAAATTTACGAATTTCAGAAAATTTGAAACCGAACTTGCCGGCAGACCGTTGGTAGTCGAAACCGGTAAACTTGCGCAGTTGGCAGGCGGTTCCTGTTTGGTGCGCTACGGTGAAACGGAAGTGCTTTGTAACGCAACCGCTTCCGCAAAACCCAGAGAGGGTGTGGACTTCTTCCCCTTAAGTGTGGATTTTGAAGAAAAGCTCTACTCTGTCGGTAAAATCCCCGGCTCCTTCGGCAGAAGAGAAGGCAAGCCCAGCGACAAGGCAATTTTGGCTTCTCGCGTGATCGACAGACCGATCAGACCTTTGTTCCCGAAAGATATGAGAAACGATGTGGGCGTAGTGGCAACCGTCATGAGCGTTGACCCCGACTGCAGCCCCGTTATCACCGCGATGATCGGTGTTTCCATCGCTATCTCCATTTCCGACATTCCGTGGGACGGCCCGATTTCCGGTGTGGAAGTCGGTTTGGTCGAGGGCGAAATCGTCATCAACCCCACCGCCGAGCAGGAAGAGAAGAGCGAAATGAAAATTACCGTCGCTTCCACCGATTCGCTTGTGGCAATGATTGAAGCAGGCGCCAACGAAGTGGCAGATGAAGATGTGTATGACGGCATCATGAAAGGCCACGAAGCCAACCAAAAGATTGTGGAATTCATCAAGGGCATTCAGGCTGAAATCGGCAGAGAAAAGTTTGCTTTTGAATCCAACGACCCCGATCCCGAAATGTATGAAGCGGTCAAGGAATTCTGCATTGAAGATGTTAAAAAAGCACTCGATACCGATGATAAGCGCGTGCGCGACGAAGCACTCAAGCCGATTTACGATGCCGTGCACGAGAAGTTTGACGAAGTGTACCCCGAGCAGGAAGAAAAGCTTGAGGATTGCCTCTACAAACTGCAAAAGTACATTGTGCGCCGCTGGCTCTTAGATGAAGGCAAGCGTGTAGACGGCAGAGATATTAACCAAATTCGCCCGCTCGCAGCAGAGGTTGATGTGCTCTCGAGAGTACACGGCTCCGGTTTGTTCACCAGAGGCCAGACTCAGGTGCTCACCGTAGCAACCCTCGGCTCTGTGGATGCTTCCCAGAAGTTAGACGGTATTGACAATGAAGATAAAAAGAGATATATTCACCACTACAACTTCCCCTCGTACTCCGTCGGTGAAACCAGACCTTCGAGAGGCCCCGGCAGAAGAGAAATCGGTCACGGTGCGTTAGCGGAAAAAGCGCTGCTTCCCGTTATCCCCTCTGTGGAAGATTTCCCCTACACCATGCGCTTGGTTTCCGAAGTCGTTTCTTCCAACGGTTCTACCTCGCAGGGTTCTATCTGTGCTTCGACTTTGGCACTTATGGCGGCAGGTGTGCCGATTTCGGCACCGGTTGCCGGTATCTCCTGCGGTTTGATTACCGAGGGCGACAGATTTATGACCATGGTCGATATCCAGGGCTTGGAAGACTTCTTCGGCGATATGGACTTTAAGGTTGCCGGTACCCATAAGGGTATCACCGCTATCCAAATGGACTTGAAGGTGCACGGCTTAACCCCCGCCATCATCAAAGAAGCGCTCGAAAAGACCCGCTTGGCAAGATACGAGATTATCGATAATGTACTGCTCAAAGCCATTCCCGAACCGCGCAAAGAGCTTTCCAAGTATGCGCCGAAGATGTTCACCATCAAAATCAATCCCGAAAAGATTGGTGATGTTATCGGTAAGCAGGGTAAGGTCATTCAGAAGATTCAGGCTGACTTTGAAGTGGAAATCAGCATTGAAGAAGACGGCAGTGTCTTTGTTGCAGGTTTGGATGTCGACAAGTGCCAAGGTGCGATTGCCTGCATTGATACGATCGCCAATGACCCGGTGCCCGGCACGATTTACAACGGCGTTGTCACCAGATTGATGAACTTCGGCGCCTTTGTCGAAATCGCGCCCGGTAAAGAGGGCTTGGTGCACATCAGCCACTTAGATGTTAAGAGAACCGATAAAGTGGAAGATGTGGTCAATGTCGGCGACCAAATTATGGTTAAGGTGCTGGAGATTGATGACCAAGGCAGATTAAATCTCTCCAGAAGAGAAGCGCTTATCGAAATTGAAGGCTTAACACCTGAAAATGATTTGAGCGAAGAAAAACCGAAGCCCCGCAAGCCCAGAGGCGGCAGAAGACCGAGAAGGTAAGTAAAGGAAAGGCTGTCTCGCTATGAGACAGCCTTGTTTATTTTATTGTATGTACCGAAACCCGGAAAGGAGCTTGCATATGAAAAAAGTTTTACCACTGCTAATGGTTGCAGCTATTGTGCTTTCGCTGAGTGCCTGTTCACTTTTTAAGAAAGAGCCGACCACGCAGGCAACAACTACCGCAAAAGCGACGACTGCCGCCACCACCGTGACAACCGAGGCAGCAACCGAAGCGCAGCCTCTTGTTGCGCCAAAGACCGTCAGCTACAAGATTTATATTGACGATGCCAACCAAAAGGCGTGGACCACTTTGGTATGGGAAACGCAGACCGGTGTTGCCGGCTATCAGGTGCAGTTCGGCATGCAGGCAGACCCTGAAAGGCAGATTGAGCAAACCTGGGAAGAGGATTTGGTCACGGTCGAGGGAGAGCATAACAGCGAGCTGGAAACACAGATGGTTTACGCCAGCGGCTTCTCAATTGATATGGCGCGCGTCAGAGTATTCAGAACGGTAGGCGAGGATACACTTTACAGCGATTGGAGCGCCCCGATTTTATTGGATGTTGAACATAAAGTGTTTGTTTGACAGGTGGTGCGCGAGAACAGTTGCGGCGATTGCGATGCGCTTTCACTTGACGAAAACGGCATTTATTGTTACAATATGGTAGTAATTTTTTACGAAAGGATATAAAACTATGAAAAGAGTATTAAGCTTAGTATTGGTATTAGGTATCATTTTAAGTGTGTTTGCCTGTTCTTTTGCAGCAAATGCCGAGATGCCTGTATTACCGCTTGACGGCTCGGTTATCAGCGGCTCGACAATTGCAGACAGCCATTATGTTAACTATGCATTCAAACTGGAAAAAAGAGGCGTTGTAAACTTTGCGATTGTGGCAGACAAAAAGCTGCAGTTATTCACCCTCCGAAATGAAGAAACCGGTGAGTACAAGAGTGTTGTCACATTCACTGCGGCTGATTTTAAAGAAAGCACCCTTTGCGAAAAAGCGGCAAATATGTACTTGGAAGCCGGTTCCTATTCCATTGAAATCTACGGCGTGGAAACCGCTTACAGTGTCAGCGCTACTTTTAAAGAGTGCGATTTTCTGCAGTCCGGTTACACCTTAAGTGCAAACAAGACTTCTAAGTATATGGCAAATGAGTGGAGTACCCCGAAGTCCCACAAGCTCATTGTCAAAAAGCCGTATAGAATTATCTTCACGGTTGAGCACAATATGCCGATTGCACTCAATGTGAAAGATGCAGCCGGCAATGTGTATCTCAAGACTACCAAATACACCAAGGGAACTGCCGATAAAGCAGTAACGGATACTGTCATTCTCAACCTTAAAAAAGGCACGTATTCCTTGAATTTGCGCGCAGAGCCCGGTGTGAAAAACCCCTGCGAAACCGGTGGTGTTTACAGCATCGGCGTTGCTGCAAAGCCCTATGTCAAAGCGCCTGCAAATTTGAAAGCAGTGACCAGAAAAACAGACTCTCAAACTGTTTCTTACTCTGCTCTTAAGGGCGTAGACGGTTACCAGGTGCAGTGCTCCGACGGCGGTAAAAAATGGGCGCAAACCAAGACAGGCACTTCTCTTACTTGCCGCTTTACCAAGTTAAAGCCCGGTGCAAAATACAAGTTCCGTGTCAGAAGCTATGTCATTGAAAACGGTAAGAAGTTCTACGGCGATTGGAGTGAGATACTCAACTCCGCTACCACTCCGGAAAACCCGACTGTGATGGGCATCACTTCTCCCAAGCCGGCAAATATCACCGTGCAGTGGAAGAAAGGCAGCGGTGTTTGCACCGGTTATGAAATCAGCTACAGCTTCAGCGGAGATTTCAAAACCGGTGTCAAGAGTGTTAAGGTAAAAGCCAACGGCAAGGATATGCAGTCCTACACATTGGCTAACCTCACCAGATACAAAACCTGCTATGTCAGAGTCAGAGCGTATACTTCTTTTGCGGCCAAGAATTACTACAGTGGTTGGTCCAGAACCGTGAACACCTTTGTAAAATAATTGTGTGAACAAATTGATAAACCCCTTCGGAAGCCGAAGGGGTTTATATTAATGTCTTTAGACTGTTCCGTCGCGCGGAACAAACAACCACCCGCTATGCGGGTGTGCAACAAATGTTATACATAGTAAATGCTTTGAGGGTGGGCACTCAAATGCGGAATTCGGAATGCGGAATTCGGAATGAAATGAACCTGTATAATAAATGTGTACAT
>JAFRJB010000062.1 GCA_017432485.1 Clostridia bacterium | reverse complement strand
ATTCACTCTTACTTGTTACCTGTTACTTTCCAAAAATCGGCAGGGAATAGTGAAGAGTGAATAGTGAAGAGGTAATAAGTAAAAATCAGCAGTCCGCTATCACGAACTGCCGATTTTTGGTGACCCGGACGGGAATCGAACCCGTGTTACCGCCGTGAAAGGGCGGTGTCTTAACCGCTTGACCACCGGGCCGTATGGTGGCTTTAACTGGATTCGAACCAGTGACACTACGGGTATGAACCGTATGCTCTAGCCAACTGAGCTATAAAGCCATAGGTTCGCCTCACAATGAAGCGAAATTTATTTTACTATATAAACGCTCATATGTCAACTGTTTTTTTCGCGAGGTGCCGAGAAAGCGGCTGAAACCACACGACGCATTTAAATTTAGAGTAAAATTCAGGTAATTTGAAACAGGTTGTCTTACTATAAAGAACGGTTGTGTTATGCAGTTTTTCGTTTAGGCATTGTGTTTTTGCCATTCTCTGCTTGTCGTATCGCATACGACTCGGCGCAGAGATTGACAAATTTCATCTCGCTTTCGCAGCGCCTCGCATAAAAAACGGTTTTTCAAAACACCGAGAAAGCGGCTGAAACCACACGACGCATTTAAATTTAGAGTAAAATTCAGGTAATTTGAAACAGGTTGTCTTATTATAAAGAACGGTTGTGTTATGCAGTTTTTCGTTTAGGCATTGTGTTTTTGCCATTCTCTGCTTGTCGTATCGCATACGACAAGCAGAGATTGACAAATTTCATCTCGCTTTCGCAGCGCCTCGCATAAAAAAACCGGTTTTTCAAAACACCGGGAAAGCGGCTCAAACCTGTTTTGCGGGCTTATTCCTCTGCCGCGATTTCGGTTTCTTCGCCTTCCGCTGCCGGTGCAGCTTCCGCTGCATCCTCTTGTGCCGCGGCTTCCTGCGGCTTTTCCTTCTTTTTTCTGAAGAGCAGCAGTTTATTGATGATGTAATTAAATGCCACCTCGAAAGCGCCTAAGATAAGGCGGAACACCCAAAACAGCACCACCTTATGCGCGAAGTGTTCATCCCAGCCGAAGTGCTTTTGGAAAAAGGGAACAAGGTGAAGAATATCTCTGTCCACAAACACGTTCATGCCGAGAGTGAGCATCACAAACGCAAAGGAGCGCGAACCGAGGGTGCCGAAAAACTCCTTAATGACCACGAGCGGTTTCCAGGACTTGGATTTAAATACATAAATCTTATTGCCGAAAAATGCCACAATTGCCGCGATTAAGCAACCCATTGCCGTGCTCAAAGTGGCAAAGTTTTTAGCAAAAAACGGAATGGAAGATGCTGCAAAAATTGTCTTGAAAATGTAGGCACCGAGAAGCGTGCAGAAGGTGGTAACCAGCCCGATAATCAGGTAGCGCAGGGTCTCGGCGATAAAGAATTCTTTTTTCAGTTTTTCCCAGAGCTTTTTCATGCTTACCCCCCAAAAAATAGTATTCTTATTATACAATAACTCGTTTCGGATTGCAACCGTGAAAATTTCGCGGGAAGGGTGCGGTTTAAAATCGCTTAATTTACGGTATATTGCACAAACATAATGCGCTTTTTTGTATTTAATTGTGAATTGAAAAGCGGGGGCTATAATGATAAAATATTTCTATATTATTTTATAGTCGGGGAGTCCGCGGGAAATCGGGCAATCCGGCTCGCTTTAAGGAGGCGTTGTTATTGAAATTATATAATGCTCAGGACATTCGCAATATCGCTTTGGTCGGTCACGGCTCAAGCGGTAAAACCACCCTTGCCGAAAGCATGCTGTTTATCGCAAAGGCGACTGACAGATTAGGTAAGGTGACCGATGGTAACACGGTTATGGACTGTGATGCGGAAGAGAAGAAGAGAAAAGTTTCCGTAGCCACCGCAGTGGCGCCGTTTGAGTATGAAGGCAAAAAAGTTAATTTGATTGATGCACCCGGACTTTTCGACTTCGAGTGCGGTATGTATGAAGCGATTCGCGCCGCGAAGACCACTTTGATTGTGCTTGCGGCAAATGCCGGTGTGAGTGTCGGCGCCGAGAAGGCTTTCAAGGCAGCTTCCAAGAGAGGCACCAGCCGCGCATTCGTCGTCACGCAGTGCGAGAGAGAAAACACCAACTTCTACAAAGTGCTTGATGCTTTGAAAGAAAAGTACGGCACCAAGATTTGCCCCGCCGTTGTCCCGGTATACGATGGCAGCGGTAAGGTAGAGTGCTACGCCAACCTGATTACCCACAAGGCAGTCAAATACGGTGCCGACAACAAGCCCGTAGCGATTGATTTTCCTGAGTTTGAGCAATATGATGAGCTGATGGAAGTGCTCAAAGAAGCAGTGGCTTCCGCAGATGATGATTTAATGGAAAAATTCTTCGAGGGTGAAGAGTTCACCACCGAGGAAATCCGCAAAGGTTTGAAGCAGGCGATGCTTGACGACGTGGCTTACCCTGTTTACGCTTGTGACGGTTTGACCACCAGAGCAGTCGATATGCTCATGACCAGTATTGTGAACTTCTTCCCGGCAGCAAGCACTGCTGTGGAGACCGCAACCGATAAAGATGATAATGAAGTAGAGCTTAAGTGCGATGAAAACGGCCCGCTTGCCGCGATCGTCTTCAAGACCATTGCCGACCCGTTTGTGGGTAAGCTTTCCTTCTTCAAGGTTGTTTCCGGTAAGATTACCCCCGAAACTCCCGCCTACAATTCCAGAACCGGCGAGAGCGAGCGTTTGGGTAAAATTGTCGTGATGAAGGGTGCAAAGCAGGAAGACAGCAAGTGCATCCCCGCCGGTGATATCGGTGCGGTGACCAAGCTCGATTCCTTTGTGACCGGCGATACCCTTTCCGACCCCGCCAAGGGCTTTGTGCTTGCAGGCGTGGATGTTCCCGGCCCGCTGATTTCCAGAGCGATTAAGGTTGTGAAGAAGGGCGATGAAGCAAAGGCTTCCGGCGCGATTCAGAGAATTTGCGAAGAAGACCCCGCGCTCCACTTTGAGCAGAACCACGAGACCCACGAAATGGTCATTTCCGGCTTGGGCGAGCAGCACCTCGATGTGGCTGTTTCCAAGATGAAGAGCAAATTCGGTGTAGAAGTTACCCTTGCTATTCCGAAGGTAGCTTACAGAGAAACCATCACCAAGATGGTGCAGGTGCAAGGTAAGCACAAGAAGCAATCCGGCGGTTCCGGTCAATACGGTGACGTTTGGGTGGAATTCCAGCCGTTTGACGGTGAGTTTGAATTTGATGAAAGAGTTGTCGGCGGTAGTGTGCCGAAGCAGTACTTCCCCGCAGTCGAAAAGGGCTTGGCGGAAGCAATGAAGAAGGGCGTGCTTGCCGGTTACCCGATGGTCGGTGTGAAAGCGACTCTTTATGATGGCTCTTACCACTCGGTTGACTCCAACGAAATGGCGTTTAAGACCGCTGCATCCCTCGCTTACAAAAACGGTATTCCGCAGGCAGCACCGGTTATCTTAGAGCCGATTAGTGAAGTTAAAGCCTATGTCAATGACGAAGTGATGGGCGACATCATCGGCGATTTCAATAAGCGCCGCGGCAGAGTGCTCGGCATGAACCCGGTAGACGATATGCAGGAAATCACCGCTGAAGTGCCGACCGCAGAGATGGGCGACTTCGCCACCGTGCTGCGCCAGGTCACCCAGGGCAGAGGCTGGTACACAATGGAATTTGTGCGCTACGAAAGAGCGATTCCGGCAGTTGCCGACAAAGTAATTGAAGCCGCGAAAGCGGAAGAATAAAAAAATCTCCGCCGAGGAAATCCTCGGCGGATTTTTTTAATGCGGAATGCGGAGTTCGGAATTCGGAATTATAGGGCGGGGCACCCGCACCCGTTCCGCTGTGCTCTACTGTAGGGGAGGGTCTCTGCGCCCTCCCGCCGAAAGGTAAACAGGCGATAGAAAAACGGGATGTCTCAAGGAGACATCCCATAATTTTTTATGTATCTAAATCAATAATAATATCGGCAATTTTGTCAATCGCTTTGCGCTTTTGGTCGTTGGCATTTTGCAACTTGTCTTGTAAGATTTGAGCATCCTTTTCGGAATAATTGCCCGACAGGAGATAATCCGCACTGACTTCCAGCGCTTGACTGATGCGGTAGAGTTTGTCGGAACCGATTACCTGAATGCCGTTTTCGGCATTGGATAATAACTGCGGTGAAATATCTGCCAATTCGGCAACTCGCTCCTGCGTAAGCCCTAATTGCTTTCTTTGCAGGTACATTCTATGCCCCATTTCTTTTAAGAAATGCTCTACATCAAACATGCGCTCACCTCCATTATACTTGATATTATATCGTGTATAACGGAAAATATTAATCGCATAAAATAGAATAAAATCTATTATTCAGGAATTATTGCCATTATTCGACACATTTTTCTTTTTTCTTTCGTTATACTATTTGCGGAGGTGATGAAATGAATTATCAAAGAATGCTCACTATCATTGCAAAAGAGAACGGCACTACGCCAAAAGATGTGGAGAGGGAAATGCAACAAGCTGTTTTTGCGGCTGGGTATCTAATGTCGCCGAGAGCATTTATTGCAATGTGTTGTGCCAAAGTCAAAGAGAGCCAAGAAAACAATACTTTGAGCAGCAGTTCGTTTTAACGAACTCGCCTTTACTGAAAACCGAAAACTGAAAACTGTTCGCCCGCGAACCAAACGGTTCGCGGGCGAACTTGCATTGACAATGCGATTTTTTTATTTATAATATTATTATACCATTCTATATAAGCAACGGGAGATTTTATGAAACGCAGCAGCGGCATTTTGATGCCTATTTTTTCACTGCCTTCGCCCTATGGTATCGGCACCTTGGGCAAGGCGGCGTATGAATTTATTGATTTTTTGGCGGCAGCGGGGCAAAGCTATTGGCAAATCCTGCCGGTCGGGCCGACAAGCTTTGGCGACTCCCCCTACCAGAGCTTTTCGACTTTCGCGGGCAACCCCTATTTTATCGATTTGGATTTACTCATCAAAGAGGGTTTGCTCAAAAAGAGCGAAGTGGCAAACATCGACTGGGGCAGCGACAGCGAGCAGGTAGACTATGAAAAGGTTTACCACAACCGCTTTAAGGTGCTGCGCAAAGCCTTTGGGCGCGGCTTTGAGAAAGATAGCGCGGCGTTTGCGGCGTTTGAAAAAGAAAACGCGTGGCTTGAAGATTACGCGCTTTATATGGCAGTCAAAAAGCATTTCGGCATGCAGTGCTGGACCGAGTGGGAAGAGGAAGCCATTCGCCTGCACAAGCCCGAAGCGGTGCAGCAGTACCGCGAGGAATTGAGCGAAGATGTGGCGTTTTACGCTTACCTGCAATTTCTTTTCTACAGCCAGTGGGAGGAGCTGCGCGCCTACGCCAAAGAAAACGGCATCGGCATTATCGGCGATGTGCCGATTTATGTGGCGCTCGACTCCGCCGATGTGTGGGCAAACCCGAAATATTTTCAGTTAGATGAAAAGAATATCCCGCTCGAAGTGGCGGGTGTGCCGCCCGATTACTTTAGTGAAAGCGGGCAGCTGTGGGGCAATCCCCTCTATGATTGGGATTATATGAAAGCGGAGGGCTACGGCTGGTGGATTCGCCGCATTGACGGCGCGGGTAAACTCTACGATGTGGTGCGCATTGACCACTTCCGCGGCTTTGAAAGCTACTGGGCGGTGCCCTACGGCGAGAAAACCGCCAAAGAGGGCAAGTGGGTCAAAGGTCCCGGCATTGAACTGGTCAGAACGCTGACCAACTGGTTCCCGCAAATCTCCTTTATTGCAGAGGACTTGGGCATCTTAACAGAGGATGTAAGAGAACTGCTCAAAGAGAGCGGACTGCCCGGTATGAAGGTGCTCGAATTTGCCTTTAACGGTAAGGATGCCAGCAATTATATGCCGCACCGCTTTGAGAAAAATTGTGTTTGCTACACCGGCACGCACGACAACACCACCCTTGCCGCGTGGCTCAAAGAAGCCAAGCCCAAGGAACTGGCGCAGGCGAAGAAGTATTTCGGGCTCAATGCCGGTGAGGGCTTTCGCCAAGGGATGATTCGCGGCGGGATGAGCTCGACAGCGGCGCTCTTTGTGGCGCAAATGCAAGACTACTTGGGGCTGGGAAAAGAGGCGCGCATCAACATTCCCGGTACCGATACCGGCAACTGGCGCTGGCGCATGCAAAAGGGCGCCGCCACCAAGCAGTTGGCAAAGAAAATCGCAGAAATCACCGCAAGGTATGAAAGATAAAAGGACTGCCTCGAAGGGGGCAGTCCTTTTATCTTAGTGTGGAGAGTGAAGAGTGGAGAGTGGAGTTGTGGTGGCAAGGCTGTGCCTTGTATTTTAAAAGCGGTTCGGTAAACCGAACCGCTAACGGAACACTGAACACTGAAAACTGAACACTTATCCAAAAATACACTTGAGCACCGCTCAAGTGTATTTTTGGATAATCTCTTCCGCTATCAGCGTGCGGCTGACACAGCGGTCCATCGCCTGTTTTTCGATATGGCGGTGCGCCTGCGCTTCGTTCATATGCTCGTGCTCAATTAAGAACCATTTTGCTTTATTGACAGTACGAATATCCTGCATTTTCTGCGAGAGGGAAACAGCTTTGCTCTCGTGCTGCCGGTTGCGCTCGCGCGCTGCTGCCAGCCACAGCAGAGCAGTCATTGCCGCGTGTTGGGCGAGCGGCTTGTGCATGGTGAAAACGCCGAAGGGCGTTAACTGCTCGTAGGCGGCGGCATAAGAATCCGCGCGCACAAAGACTACGATGGCGCTCGCGCTCTTTGAGGCAAGGTCGCAGGCAAATTCCAGCCCCGCTTCATCCTGCACGGGGGCATTAATCATCACAAAGTCAAATTGCCGCTGGGCGAGTAGGCGCTTGGCGGCGCTGATGCTTGCCGCGCGCACCACGGGCTGATGGTCGGCAGGAGAAAGGACAGCACTGAGCGCATCGGCAAAACTGTCTGCCGATGAAATGATAAGCACACTGTATTGTGTTCGCTTGAGCTTCACTGCCTTTCCCCCTTTCTATTTTTATTACATTTGTTGTTAGGAACAATAAATCTGAGCAATGCTGGCGGGCAGCACCTTGCGAATAAATTCACTGTCTTTGGCGATGGCTTTTGCCTGCTCCCACTGCGCGGGGAGCTGCTCTAAGTCAGCCAATTTCTCGGGCGGCGCACTGTACACATCAAAGTCCGCCACAAAGGGCAGGTTCTTTTGCTCTGCCAAGCCCTCTAAGCCGGCATAGATAAGCAGCGCAAATGCCAAATAGGGGTTGACCGCAGGGTCCGGCGAGCGCAGCTCGGCGCGGCGGTTCTCTTTGGCGGCAGCGGCGGGAATTCTCACCAGCTGCGAGCGGTTTTCGCTCGACCAGGAAACATATTTGGGCGCTTTATTCACCCCTAAGCGGCGGTAAGAGGCTTCGCAGGGGTTGAGAAAAGCGGTCATTTCTCTGGCGCGCGCGAGCACACCGGCAATCATATAGGTCAAGTTTTCGCTACCGGTGTCGGGCTGCACGGAAATATTGATATGAAAGCCGTTACCGGGTTTATCCTCCAGCGGTTTCGGGCTGAAATCCGCATAGAGACCGTTGCGGTTGGCAACGGTTTTGACAATCGTTTGCAAGGTCATAATATTATCGGCAGCGCTTAAGGGGTCGGAATACTGAAAGTCGATTTCATTCTGTCCCGGTCCCTCTTCGTGGTGCGAGGTTTCGGGGAAAATGCCCATCTGCTCCAAGGTTAAGCAGATTTCGCGGCGGATGTTTTCGCCCTTATCTTCGGGTGCGATATCCATATAGCCCGCGCTGTCGTAGGGCTTGTCGGTCGGCGCGCCGTTTTCATCAAGTTCAAACAAATAAAACTCCTGCTCGGCGCCGAAGTAAAACGCATAGCCCTGCTGCCGCGCGGCTTCCACCGCGTTTTTGAGCAGGGTACGGGTGTCGTTTTCAAAGGCGCTGCCGTCCGGATAAGTGATGTGGCAGAACATTCTGACCACCCTGCCCTGTTCCGGGCGCCAGGGGAGAATGCTCAGCGTATCCGCTTCCGGGTGCAGCAGCAAATCGGAGTGCACATTGCCGCCGAATCCCGCAATCGCAGAGCCGTCAATCGCGATGCCGTGCTCAAACGCTTTTTGCAGTTCGGTGGCGAGAATGGAAATATTTTTTTGCTTGCCGAATACATCGCAAAAGGCAAGGCGGATGAATTTGACATCCTCTTCTGCGACGAATTGCATGACTTCTTGCTTGGAATACATCATTTTTCTACCTTCTTTCATCGGTATCAAAAAAACGCCATAGCGCACCTGCACTGCGGTGCAGATGTGCCTATGAACGCCATTGCTCATACATTACTGCTATTATCATACCGCGCGGGGGCGGCGCTTGTCAATACGGCGGGGGTGATAAATTTTCAAATTTTTCGAGCTTTTTGATTTTTTCCCTTGACAAAGCGGCAAAATCGGAGTATTATCTTTTTGTTAAAGGCAATGGGGTCTTTGAGGTTTTCTCATCGACCCCGTTTTTTTGTAAAAAGGCAAAGGCGTCTTTTATGCTTTAGGGCATAAAAGGCGCTTTTTTATTTTTGAGAGAAGAGAGGCAACCGTATGCACTTTACAAAAATGCAGGGCTTAGGCAATGATTATTTATATGTTTACGGTGAAGTGCCTGCCGATATTGCGGCACTTTCGCGCCGGCTTTCCGACCGCCATTTCGGCGCGGGAGCAGACGGTATGATTTACATTGCCCCAAGCGACAAAGCTCATTTTTCCATGCGCATTTTTAATGCCGACGGCAGCGAAGCAAGCATGTGCGGCAACGGCATTCGCTGTGTGGGAAAATATGTATTTGAAAAGGGCTATACCGATAAGACGGAGATTACCGTCGACACGCTTGCGGGCATCAAAACCCTGCATTTAGATGTCAAAGCGGGCAAAGTCGAAACTGTCAGTGTCGAGATGGGCACGGCGGCAGTCGAAGCCGAAACGCAGGTGGAAGCGGCAGGGCAAACGGTAAGCCTGACACCGGTCGATGTCGGCAACCCCCATGCGGTGATTTTTTGTGAAGATGCCGAAAGCGCGCCGGTTGCGGCAATTGGCAGTGCTATCGAGCACCACGAGCGCTTCCCCGGCGGGGTGAATGTGGAGTTTGTCAGCCTGCTCAAACCGAATACCCTGTGCATGCGCGTGTGGGAGCGCGGCAGCGGCATCACCATGGCTTGCGGCACGGGCGCCTGTGCGAGTGTGGCGGCGGCAGTGAAAAAAGGCCTGGTCGCACCCGGCACCGAAATTGAAGTGGTGCTTGACGGCGGCAGCCTCTATATTACAGTAGATACAAACAATGCAATACTCATGCGCGGCAGCGCGGCTTTCGTTTACGAAGGCGAGATTTGAGAGAAAGAGGAGAAAGAGATGACAAAGTACATTTTTGTAACCGGCGGTGTGGTTTCCGGTTTAGGTAAGGGCATTACGGCGGCATCCTTGGGCAGACTGCTCAAGTCCAGAGGCTTAAAGGTCGCCGCGCAGAAGTTAGACCCCTACATCAATGTAGACCCCGGCACGATGAGCCCGTTTCAGCACGGGGAAGTGTATGTCACCGAAGACGGTGCCGAAACCGATTTGGACTTGGGGCACTACGAGCGCTTTATTGATGAAGACCTCAACAAGTTTTCCAACCTGACAACCGGTAAGGTTTATTGGAATGTTTTAAATAAAGAGAGGCGCGGCGAATACCTCGGCTCCACCGTGCAGGTCATTCCGCACATCACAACGGAAATTAAAGACTTTATTTACTCGGTCGGCAAAAAGACCGATGCCGATGTGGTTATTACAGAAATCGGCGGCACCATCGGCGATATTGAGTCGCAGCCGTTTTTGGAAGCGGTCAGGCAAATCTCGCTGGAAGTGGGCAGCCAAAACAGCCTGTTTATTCATGTGACACTCGTGCCGTTTTTGAGCGGCTCGGATGAGCACAAGACCAAGCCCACGCAACACTCGGTCAGAGAATTGCAGGGCATGGGGGTCAAGCCCAACATCATAGTGTTACGCTGTGACAGACCGCTTGAAAAACCGATATTTGATAAAATTTCGCTTTTCTGCAATGTTAAACCCGAATGCGTGATTGAAAACATTACGCTGGGCAACCTCTACGAAGCGCCGCTGATGCTCGAAAAATCCGGTTTTTCTTCGATTGTGTGTAAAGAGCTCGGTTTAGAGACACCCGCGCCCGACTTGGAGGAGTGGACAGAGCTTGTCGAAAAAATCAAAGCAGAGCGCAAGGAAGTGACCATCGGCCTGGTCGGCAAATACGTGGAGCTGCATGATGCGTACCTCTCGGTAGCGGAAGCGCTGCGCCACGCCGGCTACTACTACGATGCGAAGGTGAAAATCCGCTGGATTGACTCCGAGACCATTGAGCCGGAAAACTGTGCAGAAGTGCTCGGCGGGCTCGACGGTATCATTGTACCGGGCGGTTTCGGCAGCAGAGGTATTGAAGGCATGATTTGCGCCGCAAAGTATGCGCGCGAAAACGATGTTGCGTATTTCGGCATCTGCTTAGGCATGCAAATTGCAGTGATAGAATTTGCAAGGCATATGGCAAACATTCCCGATGCACATTCGGGTGAATTTAACGAAACCGGCAAAAACAAGGTCATTGACTTTATGCCCGGTCAGTACAATGAAATCGACAAAGGCGGCACGCTGCGCTTGGGTGCTTACCCCTGTGTGTTGCAGCAGGGAACAGTCATTCATGGGCTGTATGAGAGCGACAATATCAGCGAGCGCCACCGCCACCGCTATGAGTTTAATAATGATTACCGAGAGTGCTTACAGGCGGCGGGGCTGACTCTGAGCGGTCTTTCGCCCGACGGCAGGCTTGTGGAAACCGTGGAACTGGGTGACAGAGATTTCTTTGTGGGTGTGCAGTTCCACCCCGAATTTAAGAGCCGCCCGAACAAGGCGCACCCGCTCTTTAAAGGCTTTATCCACGCGGCACTCAAAAACAGGCAGGCGGGTGAAACGGCATGATAGAACTCAATACCCATTACAGTGAACTCAAAGACTCGTATCTCTTTTACAATATTGCCCAAAAGGTAGCGGCGTTTTCCGCTGCCAACCCCGGCAAAAAGCTTTACCGCCTGGGCATCGGCGATGTGTCGCTTCCCTTGGTGCCCTGTGTGATAGAAGCGCTGCATCAGGGTGTTGCGCATCAGGCGCAGCAGGACAGCTTTCGCGGCTATATGCCCGAATGCGGCGCAACCTTTCTCAAAAAAGCCATTGCCGCCCATTACCGCACAAGAGATGTGCTCTTAGAGGAAGATGAAATTTTTGTTTCCTCGGGTGCAAGCGATGAACTCGGCGACATTTTGGATTTGTTTTCCCCGCACAGCAAGGCGCTCGTGATTGAGCCCGCGTACCCCGCGTATGTGGATGCGAATGTGATTGCGGGCAGAGAGATTGTGCATCTGGCAGCCGGCGCGGACAACGGCTTTTTACCCGAACCGGGTGAGAGCGAAGCCGATTTAATTTACATCTGCTCGCCGAACAACCCGACCGGCGCGGTGTTTAACAAGGCGCAGCTGCAAGAGTGGGTGGACTACGCCAACAGCCGCGGCGCGATTATCTTGTTTGATGCCGCCTATGAAGCGTTTATTGAAGATGAGGCGCTGCCGCACTCCATTTTTGAAATTGAGGGCGCCAACACTTGCGCGATTGAGATTTGCTCGCTTTCCAAAACCGCCGGCTTTACCGGCACAAGGCTCGGCTACACAGTCATTCCCAAAGCCCTTTGCCGCGGCGGAATGCAGCTCAATGCGATGTGGGTGCGCAACCGCACCACGAAGACCAACGGCGTTTCCTACATTATTCAAAAAGGTGCCGCCGCCGTCTTTACACCGCAAGGGCAGCAGCAAATTCACGAGAACATCGCCATTTACAAAAACAACGCCAAAATGCTCATGCAAACGCTTGACAAACTGGGCATTTGGTATTGCGGCGGTAAAAACGCCCCTTACATTTGGCTCAAATGTCCGGGAGGCATGAGCAGTTGGGAGTTTTTCGACTATCTGCTTGAAGAAATCCAACTCATCGGCACACCGGGCTCCGGCTTCGGCGCTTGCGGCGAAGGGTATTTTCGCTTTTCCGCCTTCGGCGACAGTGAAGACACCAAGGTCGCGGCAGAGCGCCTATACAATTTATTAAGTAAGAAATAACATAGGGAGGATATAGTTATGAAAAAGATGACAAAAGCAGAAATACTCAAGCAGGCAAAGGAGAATGGCGTAGAGTTTGTCAGACTGCAGTTTACGGACTTATTCGGCGTGATGAAAAACGTGGCAATCACGGTTTCCCAACTGGAAAAAGCCCTCGATGACGATTGTATGTTTGACGGCTCTTCCATCAACGGCTTTGCGCGCATTGATGAGAGCGATATGTACCTGCACCCCGATTTGGATACCTGGTGCATTGTACCGTGGAGAAAGAAAGATGAAATCCAGACCGGCAGGCTGATTTGCTCGGTGTATAAAAGCGATAACGAAACCCCCTTTGAGGGCGACCCGCGCAACATTTTCCAAAAAGTGATTGATAAGGCGGCAGCCATGGGCTACGGCTTTAATGTAGGTCCCGAGTGTGAATTTTTCCTTTTCAAAACCGATGCCGAAGGCAAGCCGACTTTGGAAACTGCCGATGAAGCGGGTTACTTTGACTTAAATCCGATTGACCACGGCGAAAATTGCCGCAGAGATATCTGCCTGGCACTCGAAAAAATGGGCTATGTCATTGAGGCTTCGCACCACGAGGTTGCCGAGGGGCAGCACGAAATCGACTTCCAGTTCGGTGATGCGCTCACCACGGCAGACCGCGTGATGACCTTTAAGCATGTGGTCAAGACCTACGCGACCAAGCACGGCTTACACGCGACCTTTATGCCCAAACCCATTCACGGCATTAACGGCTCTGGTATGCACACGAATATGAGCCTGTTTGATCTCAAGACCGGCAAAAATGTATTTGACGACCCGCAGGGTGAATTGGGGCTCTCCAAAGAAGCCTATGCCTTCATCGCCGGTATTATGGCGCATGTTAAGGGCATTGCGGCATTCTCGAACCCGACGGTCAATTCCTACAAGCGCCTGGTACCGGGCTATGAAGCACCGAGCTATCTGGTGTGGTCGGCTTCCAACCGCTCCTGTTTAGTCAGAATTCCCGCCAGCCGCGGTAAGGGCACCCGCGTAGAGCTGCGCTGCCCCGACCCGACCTGTAACCCGTATTTGGAAATGGCACTGTGCCTTGCCGCCGGGTTAGACGGTATCGAGAAAGGCTTAACCCCGCCGCCGGCGTATGATGAAAATGTGTTTGCGCTCTCTGCCGAGGAACTCGCAGCCGCCAATATCGACTGCTTGCCCGGCACCCTCGAACAGGCGATAGAAGCTGCGCAGGCAGACCCGTTTATTAAAGAGACCATCGGCGCGCACGCCTTCGACAACTACATCGCAGGCAAGAAAGCGGAGTGGGATGATTACAAGACCCGCGTCAGCCAATGGGAACTCGACCAATATATGATTAACTATTAAGAAAGCGAGGTAACGATTATGTCAATGCAAATGATTTATCCGGAAGGCTATCAAAGTAAGCTTTCCCTGAGAGAAACGCAGTATGCGATTAAAACCGTAAAAGATACTTTTCAGTTAAAACTTGCTACCGCGCTCAATTTAGATAGAATTACCGCCCCGATTATGGTTACCAAGGCAAGCGGTATTAACGATGACTTAAACGGCGTAGAGCGCAAAGTGCACTTTACGATGAAAAATGTGGAAGGCGTTGCCGAAGTCGTGCAAAGCCTTGCAAAGTGGAAGAGAATGGCGCTTTACCGCTACGGCTACGAGCCCGGCAGCGGCATTTACACCGATATGAACGCCATTCGCCGCGATGATGATACCGACAACCTGCATTCGCTTTTTGTCGACCAGTGGGACTGGTGCAGAGTCATTACCAAAGAGCAGCGCAATGAGGAATTTCTCAAAGAGATTGTTAAAAAGATTGTTAAAGCCATTGTGCAGACGAATATCGTGGTCAAAGAGAAATACCCGATGCTCGGCTTTGAAATGAGCGAAGATGTGTATTTCATCACCACCCAACAGTTAGAGGATATGTACCCCGATTTGAGCGCCAGAGAGCGCGAGAACGCGATTGTTAAAGAAAAAGGTACTGTCTTTATTCAGCAAATCGGCGGCAAGCTCAAGAGCGGCAAGAAGCACGACGGCAGAGCGCCGGACTATGATGACTGGGCGCTCAACGGCGATATCTTCACCTGGAACGAAGTGCTCGGCTGCGCCTTTGAAATCAGCTCGATGGGCATTCGCGTGGATGCCGAGAGCCTGCACCGGCAGTTAGTGGAAGAAAACTGCGAGGAACGCGAGCAGTTTGAATTCCACAAAGGCATTTTAAACGGTGCGTTGCCGCTGACCATCGGCGGCGGTATCGGGCAATCGCGCTTGTGTATGCTCTTACTCGAAAAAGCGCATATCGGCGAAGTGCAGTGCTCTGTCTGGAGCGATGAAATGCGCAAAGAATGTGCCGACAACGGCATCAGACTTCTGTAGTCTGACTTACTTTACTACATCGCAGTGTTACTGCTTTGTACTCTCTTTCTCAAAGAGCCCGGCGGGGGAATACCCCCGTCAGGCTCGGTTGTTGCAACCGGCAGCACCATTGGAAAGAGAGATAGATTTGGGGGATAAAAAATGGGAGATAACATTGTAAAACTTTTAAATGAAAACCTGTTCGGTGTGTGGTTTCTGATTGGTGCCGCACTTGTCTTTTTTATGCAATGCGGATTTGCAATGGTAGAAAGCGGTTTTACCAGAGCGAAAAACGCCGGCAACATCATCATGAAAAACCTGATGGATTTCTGCATCGGTGCGGTGATGTTTATTCTGCTCGGCTTCGGGCTGATGATGGGCGAGGAAGTCTTGGGAGGCTTTATCGGCACACCGACTTTGGGCGTGTTTACGGACTATGCCCACTTTGATTGGTCAAACTTTGTGTTTAACCTTGTGTTCTGCGCCACGGCGGCAACGATTGTTTCGGGCGCGATGGCGGAGCGCACCAAGTTTTCCGCTTACTGCATTTATTCGGCGGTTATTTCCGCAGTCGTTTACCCGATTGAAGCGGGGTGGATCTGGAACAGTGGCGGCTGGTTGGCGAAACTCGGTTTCCATGACTTTGCCGGTTCTACCGCGATTCATATGGTCGGCGGGATTGCCGCCTTTATCGGCGCTGCCATTCTCGGACCGCGTATCGGCAAGTATAAGATTGATAAGAAAACCGGCAAGAAGATTGCCAAAGCCATTCCCGGTCACAACCTGACCGTGGGCGCGCTGGGCGTGTTTATTCTCTGGTTCGGCTGGTACGGCTTCAACGGCGCCGCGGCAACCGACAAGGATATGCTCGCTTCCATCTTCTTAACCACCACGCTGGCACCCTCGATTGCGACCGTGGTCGCGATGATTTTCACTTGGGTCAAAGACGGCAAGCCCGATGTTTCGATGAGCCTCAACGCATCGCTCGCGGGCCTGGTGGCGATTACCGCCTCGTGCGACTGCACCGATGCACTCGGCTCGATTATCATTGGCGCGGTGTCCGGCATCTTGGTAGTGGTCGGTGTGGAAGTGATTGATAAAGTGCTTCACATTGATGACCCGGTCGGCGCCTGTGCCGTGCACCTCTTAAACGGTGTTTGGGGCACCTTCGCGGTGGGTTTGTTCTCCATCGGTGCCAACGATGTGGGTAAAGGGCTCTTTTACGGCGGCGGCTTCAAGCAGCTGGGCATTCAGGCGCTGGGCTTTATCAGCGTGGCGGCTTGGGCGGCAGTGTGCATGCTCATTGTCTTTTTGGTGATTAAAAAAGTGCACGGGCTGCGCGTAAGCGAAGAGGAAGAAATCAAAGGTCTCGATGCGACCGAGCACAACCTGCCTTCCGCCTACGCGGACTTTATGCCCGCAATGGCGTTTGCCACTTCGTCTTCACAAAGGGCGGTGCTGCCCGCTGCCAAAGCGGTGCAATCGCACTACGAACCGGTCGAAAAAGCCGTGCCGGTCGAAAGCTACACTGCGAAGAAAGAGGCAAAACTGACGAAGATTGTGATGGTCTTTAACCCCGCGCGACTCGAAGACATTAAAACCGCGATGAATGAGATCGGTGTGACCGGTATGACGGTGACCAATGTCATGGGCTGCGGCACCCAAAAAGGGCATGTGCGCAAGTACCGCGGTGTGGAAATTGAAGAGATGAACCTCAACCCGAAGATGAAGCTCGAAATGGTCGTTTCTTCCGTACCGGTCGGCGAAGTGGTCGATGCGGCGCGCAGTGTGCTCTACACCGGCAACATCGGCGACGGCAAGATTTTCATCTACGATGTGGATGATGTGGTCAAAGTCCGCACCGGCGAACACGGCTACGACGCTTTACAAGGCGAGGATGATATATAAAGTGAAAAATTAATCATTCGTTATTAATTGTTACGAAAAATATTATAACGGTGAAAAGAGGCGACCAAAACCGATTACGGTTCTACTCTTTTCACCCCGGTAGAGAAAGAGAGGAAACTATGTTACGAGAAGGGGAAGTTCGTATTCCTTCCGGCTGTGCGATAGCCGCGATTATTGATAAAAAGGGCGGCATGATTAACGGCGCCGAGATTATCAAATCCATTGCGCTTATGCACGACCGCTCCAACGGCTTGGGCGGCGGCTTTGCCGCCTACGGCATTTACCCCGAGCACAAGGATGAATACGCATTTCATATTTTTTACGACACGGCGGCTGCTAAGGAGGCGTGCGAGGAATTCTTATTTAAGCACTTCAATATTGATGTTGCCGAGCGCATTCCCACCCGCAAAATTGCCGCGATTAGCAAAAGCCCCGATATTTGGCGCTATTTCGGCAAACCCAACCGCGTGCGCATGAAAAATGCCCGCCTGGATGAAGGCGAGTATGTCATGCAGTGCGTGACCAAGGTCAACGCCTCTTACGAGGGCGCCTATATCTTCTCTTCGGGCAAGAATATGGGCTGCTTTAAAGCGGTCGGCTACCCCGAAGATGTGGGCGAGTTTTATATGCTCGACACCTACAATGCCTACCTGTGGACTGCCCACGGCAGGTTCCCGACCAATACGCCGGGCTGGTGGGGCGGTGCGCACCCGTTCAGTTTACTGGACTGGTCGATTGTGCACAACGGAGAAATCTCCAGCTACGATGCCAACCGCCGCTATATCGAGCAGTTCGGCTACAAGTGCACCATGCAGACCGATACGGAGGTCATTACATACCTGTTTGATCACCTGATGCGCCACCACGGCTTACCGACTAAAGTTGCGGCGGATGTGTTAACTGCGCCCGAGTGGACGGAGATTGACCGTATGGAGCCCGAAAAGAGGGAGTACTTTACCCGCCTGCGCGCCATTTACAGCGGCGCTTTGGTCAACGGACCGTTTTCGGTCATTCTCGGCTCGAACAAAGGCTTGCTCGCGATTAACGACCGCTTAAAACTGCGCTCGCTGACTGCGGCAACCAAGGGAAACCGCGCTTACTTCGCGAGCGAAGAGAGCGCGATTCGTATCATTTGCCCCGAGCCCGAAAAGGTGTGGTCGGTCAGCGGTGCGGACCCTGTCTTTGTTCCCTTGGAAATTGCACAAGAGGAGGGTGAATAAAATGTCTGTGAATTATATTCCCCGCCGCTTTGACATTGTGCGGGATAACGAGCGCTGTGTGCAGTGCGGCTGTTGCGTGCGCCAGTGCTCCAACGAGTGCCACTACTTTGCCGAGGGCGGCAAAATAGTCCTTGCGGATGCTTCCGCCTGTGTTGCCTGCCACCGCTGTGTGGATTTGTGCCCGACATCGGCGTTAAGCATTCAAAAGCACGTGTGCGATTACCGCGAAAACGCTAACTGGGCGCCGCAGTATCAGCAGGAAATTTGCCGCCAGGCGCAAACCGGCGGTGTGCTGCTCTCCGGTATGGGCACCCCGAAGCCCTACCCGATTTATTGGGATAAAATGCTGCTCAACGCTTCGCAGGTGACAAACCCCTCCATTGACCCGCTGCGCGAGCCGATGGAAATTCGCACCATCTTAGGCAGAAAGCCGCGGCAGTTAGAAGTGGATGCTGCCGGTAACCCGCTCGGCGAAATGCCCCCGCAGATTATATTGGAAACGCCGATTATCTTCTCGGCGATGAGCTTCGGCTCCATTAGTTTAAACGCGCAAAAGTCTCTTGCCATGGCGGCTAAGAACTTAGGCACGCTCTTTAACACCGGTGAAGGCGGTTTGCACCCCGATTTGAGTGACTATACCGACTACGCCGTGGTGCAGGTAGCCTCCGGCCGCTTTGGCGTGCACAAGGATTACCTTGAAAACGCGCGCATGATTGAAATTAAAATCGGCCAGGGCGCCAAGCCCGGTATCGGCGGGCATTTGCCCGGCGAAAAGGTCAATGTGGAAGTTTCCAACGCGCGTATGATTCCCGAAGGCAGCGATGCGATTTCTCCCGCACCGCACCACGATATTTATTCTATTGAAGATTTGCGCCAGCTGATTTGGTCGCTCAAGCAGGCAACACAGGGCAAGAAGCCCGTCAGTGTTAAAATTGCCGCGGTGCACAATGTGGCGGCGATTGTTTCCGGCTGCGCGAGAGCCGGTGCGGATATCATTGCCATCGACGGTTTTCGCGGCGGCACGGGTGCCGCGCCTACGCGCATTCGCGACAATGTGGGTATTCCGATTGAATTGGCGCTTGCCGCTGCCGATGCGCGCTTGCGCGATGAAGGCATTCGCTCGGAAGTATCGCTCCTGGCGGCGGGTTCCTTCCGCTGCTCGGCAGATATTGTTAAAGCCATTGCGCTCGGTGCAGATGCCTGCTACTGCGCTTCGGCACCGCTCATTGCCATGGGCTGCCATATGTGCCAGACCTGCCATACCGGCAAGTGCAACTGGGGCATTGCCACGCAGCGCCCCGAACTGACCAAGCGCTTAAATCCCGATATTATGCACGAACGGGTGGAAAACCTCATTCACGCCTGGAACCACGAAATCAAAGAGATGATGGGCGGTATGGGCATTAACTCCATCGACTCGCTGCGCGGTAACCGCTTAATGTTGCGCGGTATCGGCTTGAGCGAAAAAGAGTTACAAATACTTGGCATTAAACATGCCGGAGAATAGGAGGTAGTGTGATGAAAAGAGTTTATGCAAAAGAAGAACTTTGTCTCAACTGCCGCCTGTGCGAAGTGTATTGCAAAACAGCACATTCGCACTCCAAAGACATTGTTACTGCCTATAAAAAAGAAGAACCTG
The DNA here is from genome assembly GCA_017432485.1 of Clostridia bacterium. Lineage (GTDB taxonomy): Bacteria > Bacillota > Clostridia > Oscillospirales > Acutalibacteraceae > RUG714. The sequence continues at coordinate 10,430 of JAFRJB010000062.1, read as the reverse complement.
CCCCGTCGGCGCGCCTGCGCGTGAGCGGTGATAATCACTTGAGTGTGGCAATCAACTGCCGCCACTGTGAGAACCCGAAGTGCGTGGAAGCGTGCATCACCGGGGCGATGACAAAAGATAAAGCGACCGGCATCGTGTATGTGAATGAGAGCAAATGTATCGGCTGTATGAGCTGCCTTGCGGTGTGTCCGTTCGGCTGTATTCAAACCGGTTCCTTTGCCGTCAAGTGCGATTTATGCCGCGAAACGGGCGAACCCGCCTGTGTCAAAAACTGCCCGAACCGGGCGCTTGTCTACACCGCGTTAGGGGGTGAGCAGGAATGAAGTATTGTATCATCGGCGCTTCCGCCGCCGGGCTTGCCTGCGCCGAGAGTATTCGGCAGGCAGATAAAAGCGGCGAAATCACCGTTTTTACCAAAGAATCTTCCCTGCCCTACAGCCGCCCTTCCATCAGTTACTACTTAAAAGGCGCTGTCGGCAGCACCGAGATGCTGCTGCACCCGGCAGCCTATTACCGCGCGAAGGGCATTACCATCCTCACCGATACGGCGGTGACGGCGATTGACCGCGAGCACAAGGTGCTGCGCGCAGGCAGAAAAAGCTACCCCTACGATAAGCTGTGCCTGTGCACGGGCTCGAAACCCTTTGTGCCGCCGGTTAAAAATGCCGCGGGCAAAGCCAATGCGCTGACCTTTTTGGAGATTGCCACGGTCAAGAAAATCAAAGCCAAAGCGGGCAAAAACACCCGCGCCGTGGTCATCGGTGCCGGCTTAATCGGCATGAAAGCGGCGGAAGGTCTTTCGAAAATCTGCAAGAGTGTCGATGTGGTCGAGCTCGCAGAGTTTATTTTACCTTCGATTTTAGACAAGAGCGCCGCAAAGCTGGTCAAAGCGCATGTGGAAGCAAGCAGCAATATCCGCTTCCATTTGGGCAACACGGTGGCAGAGGCGAAGAGCAAAGGCACGCACATCACGGGTGTGCGCCTTGGCAGCGGCGAAGAACTGCCCTGCGATTTGCTGGTGCTCGCCGTCGGCGTGCGCCCCGAAACCTCGCTTGCCGAAGCGGCAGGCTTGGCAGTCGAGCGCGGCATTGTGACGGATGCGGCGACCATGCAAACCGACGACAGTGATATTTACGCTGCCGGCGACTGTGCGCTTTCGCTCGATATGCTCGACAGCCAAAAGAAAATCATTGCCCTGTGGGGCAATGCCGTTAAGCAGGGAAAAACCGCCGGTTTTCATATGGCGGGGGCACCGCAGCAGGCGGGCGGCGCGTATGCGGTCAATGCCATTGACTTTTTCGGCTGCCGCATTTGCACCTGCGGCCTCATTCACGCCGATGCCGCACCCTATACTTCCAAAGTGCAGCAGGCAGGCGGCAGTTATAAAAAGCTGGTTTTCTGCGGGGAGCACCTGGTCGGCTTTGTGCTTGTCGGCGCGAGCGACAACGCGGGCATTTACACAAGTTTAATCGAAAATCAAGTAGATATTACCACCCTGCAGGGGGATTTGATGGATACGCCGCATATCTTTTTGTTTGAAAAGGCAGTGCGGCAACAGCGACTGAAAGGAGAAGAGAGCGCATGAGTATTACGGCAGGACTGCGCCCCTATGCGGCGGTCAATGAAGAAATCCGCCTGATGCTGCAAAAAAAAGATAAAGCGGTTGTCAAAGATGTCAACGGGCAGCGCTATATCGGTTGCGGCATCGATAAGGGCAAGCGCATTGAAATTCACGGCACACCCGGCAATGACATGGCGTGCTACCTCAACGGCGGCACGGTCGAAGTCTTCGGCAACTGCCAGGATGCGGTCGGCAACACGATGGGCGGCGGCAAAATTATTGTGCACGGCCACACAGGTGATGCCCTCGGCTACGGCATGCGCGACGGGGAAATTTATATTCAAGACAATGTCTGCTGCCGCGGCGGCATTCATATGAAGGAATTCCGCTCGATGAAACCGGTGCTGGTCATCGGCGAAAACGCCGGCGCCTTTTTGGGCGAGTATATGGCGGGCGGCACGGTGGTGCTTTTGGGGCTGCACTTAAAGCGCGGCGAAAAGCTGTTCGGCACACACTGCGCCTCCGGTATGCACGGCGGCAAGATGTTCATTCGCGGCAGTTACCCGCGCGAGAATTTGTCGGAAAACATCCGAGTCAAAAACTTGGATGAGAGCGACAAAAAAGAGCTTGAGCACTATGTTAAAAACTACTGCCGCTACTTCGGCGCGGATTATGAGGAAATTATGAGCAAACCTTTTAAAAAGGTGGTGCCGATTTCTTCGCGCCCGTATGCGGGGTTATATACACCGAATTAAAAAATTGCCGGTGGCAATTTTAGTGAATAGTGAAGAGTGAATAGTGAATAACTGAGGGCGGGACACCCGCACCCGTTCCGCTGCGCTCTATTTACCGGTTTGGTTTGCAAAGCAAACAAAATAATGAGAGGCTGTTTAATGTTTTAATCTTAACCGCTTCATAGCGCCCCTTGACAGGGGCTCCCTGTTAGGGAGATGTCACGCAGTGACAGAGAATCCGGCGTGCGCTCCAAGCAAGCTGCCGCTATGGCGGCTGAGGGATAGATTTTAAAGGCGAGTTCGGTTTTCCGAACCGGCTACTGAAAACTGAACACTGAAAACTGAAAACTCAAAACGGTGGCTGATTTATCAGCCGCCGTTTTGTTATGCGCTGCGCGCTTGTTGCATTTGTTCAAGCCTTGTCTTCCCGTCTTGTGCGAGGTCGGCGAAGGCATCAATCATCTGCGCCATTTGCGGCAGAGCGTTTCTCTTGTAGTTTTCGCATTCGTCAAAGACCTCAAAGACTGTTGCGAACGACTGCTTGAGGGTCTCGACCGAAATCATCGGGTTGGTTGCCAGCTCCCCGATTTCGCCGCTTTGGCTTTGGAGCATGGCGGCATTCGCTTCAATCATCTGTGCCGTGCTGTCAGACAGGGTTTTGACCGCTCTGAGCACCAGGTTTTGGTTGTAGAGCGCCTGTGCACACATCACGCCCACGCGCAGCGCGCTGACACTCACTTGCTTGGCGCGCTCTACGCCGCGGATAAGCTCAAGGTTATTTTTGCGAATGATTTCGACTGCGCCGATGCCCTGGTAGTTGACCACGGCAAGCGTGCCCATATCCATCACCTTTTGGCGCAGGGGGAAGAGCACTTCGCTTTCTAAGAAGGCGATTTTCTTTTCATCCTCGCCCTCCATTTTCGCCTGCTCGATGCGGGCGCTTAAAGCGCTGTCCAATTCCTGCCCCATGGTGATGTACGCATTGAGCCTGCTTGTCTCGGCTTCGAGCGCTTCCTGCTCCAAAAGCAGGGTTTGGTTGTCGTTTCTCAGCTGCTTCTCGCCGGAAGTGATGACATCCAAAATGCCGTCAATGACCTTGTCGGCTTTTTCGTATTTGGTAAAGTATCTTCTTGCCGGGTGGAAGAGTTTGCTGCGCATTCCGTCTGAAAAATGAATGCCCGAAGGGTCAAGGTCTTTCATTGCAACGGAGAGTTCGGTGAGATTGCTTGCCACCACGCCGGTTTGGTCGCTGTTATTTTTAAACGAGGCAATTCTCTTTGCCAAAAAAGCGTTTTTGCGGTTGCTGGCGACAATGGCATCTTCGCCAAAGCTTTCAATCGCTTCCACGGCGGCTTTTCTCTGCGCCGCATCGGCGGTATCGAGCTGCAGCATTGCCTGCAACTGCTCTTGAGAAGAGCGGGCAAGCGCTTGCTCGGTTTGGGTGTTAACGGCGGTTTTTGCCTGAATTTCTTCCTGCATTTTCTCGGTGTCGGGAAGGGTTAAAGAAAATTTTTTCTCCATGATATTGCTCCTTTCTTTGGAACGATTTGTTAGTTTAAATTCGTGTTTATCTGTAAGCACTTGTGTGGGCGGTTAATTGGCGCATTTCTTCGAGAATTTGCTTTTTCTCGCTTTCGCTGCGCGCCGAGGCGCTCAATTCACTCAGCGCCAGGTGCAGGTTGTCCAATGTCGTGATAATCTCTTCATTTTGATAGAGCAGGCGGGTTAAGAGCCGAAACTGCTCCTCATAATACTGTGACTTTTGGCTGTGCATTGCCGGTGCAAGCTGCAGGCGATTCGCGCGCAGGGCGCGGTATTCCTTTTCATCAAAGGTTACCACCGTATTGGTCAGGGTGCTGATGTTTTGGTAAAAGAGCGCGCACACTTCGTCAATATTCTCGCGGTATTTGAGGTAGGTCATCTCCCCTTTGTCAAAATACTGCTCGAGTATCATCACCAGCCCTTTTTGCTTGGCGCTGACGCGCTCGATTTGTGCAATCGCACCGTTTACCTGCTTGCCGAGCTCGCTTTTGTAGTAGTAACTGCGCAGGGTGCGGATATAATCCTTGGGCGCGGCTTTCTCTTTTTGCGGCGGTGCTTTGCGCCCGCTTTCGCGGCGCAGCAGGCGGTAGTTACCGATGATGGCGATTGCCGCCACGGCAGCGCAGATGACTGCGTATGCGAGCGGGTAATCGGCAAAGCCGCCGGCTAAAAATGCCATAAAGAGATGGTGACAGATAAATAGTAACAGCGCGTTGAATGCGCACACTTTGAGTACTTTTGCTTTCATAAAAAACTGCCTCCTCTCTGCGGGTTTTCTAAACTTGTTCTATCAAGTTTAGATGATTATATCACAGGATCATTTGACTGTCAAGATTTTTTCATCGGATTTTCAAAAAATTTTTTCGGCGGGGTTTTGTGAGCAATTTTCGACATATTTATTGACTAAATCCGTAAACTATGCTAAACTGAAGGCACATATATTATAAATATATGTTATTTTTGACAAGAATTATTTAACGGAGTTACTTATGGACAAAGTCAAAGTCATCGAAATCAAGCAGAGCGTTTTTGCCGCCAATGATAAGCAGGCAGACGAACTGCGCAGCGAACTCAAAGAGAAGGGCATTTTCTTACTCAACCTGATGTCCTCGCCCGGTGCGGGCAAAACCACCACCTTGCGCGCGACCATCGCGGCGCTCAAAGATGAATTTAAAATCGGTGTGATGGAAGCGGATATTGACTCGGATGTTGATGCCAAGCGCATTGCCGAAACCGGCGCCAAAGCCATTCAGCTGCACACCGGCGGCATGTGCCACTTAGATGCCGGCATGACAAGGCAGGGGCTTGAGGGTCTGGGCACCGGCGATGTGGAGCTTGCAATTTTGGAAAATGTCGGCAACCTTGTCTGCCCCGCCGAATTCGATACGGGCGCGAGCAAGAATGCGATGATATTATCCGTTCCCGAAGGGGAGGACAAACCGCTCAAATACCCGCTGATGTTTTCGGTGTGCGATGTGGTGCTCATCAATAAAATCGATGTGCTGCCCTATTTTGACTTTAATTTGGAAAAATGCGTTGAGTATATTCGCATGAGAAACCCTGCGGCAACCGTCATTCCCATTTGCGCTAAAACCGGCGAAGGGATTGATGTGTGGGCAGATTGGCTGCGCGGCGAAGTGAATGCGTGGCGCAACAAGTAAACAAGTATCTACCGGCGGTAGAAGAAACTTCAGGAGGAAGATATGGCAGATAAAATGGTAAATTACGCGCCCGATTGGACTTATAACGATGAGCCCATGCGCGAAAAAATTGTCAAACTCGGCAGACTCATTACCGACCGCATTCCGATTGTGCTCGGTATTCAAAAGATTACCAAGCAGGACCCCGAGTATTGGGCAGTGGCAACGATTTGCCCGACCGATGAAATGGCAGAGGTCGCTATTCGCATGAAAAAGCGCGTGCCGCGCACGTGGGCGGATATGAAAAAACTCACCCAAAACATGGGCTTTAGCGATGAGTACCTTGAAAATCTGCTCGCGCAAATGAGCGAAAACGGCTTAATTGAGTGGAACTACGAGAACCCGCAGCACGAAAAGCAGTGGGTGCTGCCGATGTTCGTACCGGGTTCCGGCGAGTTTTCCAACATGAATAAAGAGCTGCTCGAAAAGCACCCCGAGCTCGGGCGCTTCTTTGAGCGAATGACCAGACTGCCGTTAGAGAAGGTCACCCCCATGGTGCCCCCCGGAGGCGGCGGCATCGGTATGCATGTTATCCCGGTGGAAAAGGCAATCGGTATGGAAAACGAAGCAATCGATGTCGAAAAAATCTCTTATTGGCTCGATAAATACGAGGGCAAGTATGCCGCTTCTCCCTGCTCCTGCCGCTATTCGCGCATGACCTATGACGAAGGCTGCGCCGATGACCCCGAGGGTTGGTGCGTGGCAGTCGGCGATATGGCAGACTATGTGGCAGAGACCAAAAAAGGCGGTCACTACATCACCAAAGAGCAGGCGTTAGAAATATTCAAGCAGGGTGAAGAAAACGGCTTTGTGCACCAGATTACGAATATTGACGGGCAAGACAAGATTTTTGCCATTTGCAACTGCAATGTCAATGTCTGCTATGCACTGCGCACCTCGCAGCTGTTTAATACCCCCAATATGTCCCGCTCCGCCTATGTGGCGAAGGTCAAAAAAGAAAACTGCGTTGCCTGCGGCAGATGCGTAGAGCATTGCCCGGCAGGCGCACTCAAGCTCGGTCAAAAGCTCTGCACCAAGCAGGGTGAAGTCGAGTACCCGAAGCAGGTGCTGCCGGATGAAACCAAGTGGAGCCCCGCCATGTGGGAAGAAGAGTATCGCGATAAGAACCGCATCAACACCCACGAAAGCGGCACCGCTCCCTGTAAAACCGCCTGCCCCGCGCACATCGCCATTCAGGGCTACCTGAAGCTTGCGGCACAGGGCAGATACGATGATGCGCTTGCGCTCATTAAGAAAGAAAATCCCTTCCCGGCAGTGTGCGGTCATGTCTGCAACAAGCGCTGTGAAGAAGCCTGCACCAGAGGCGTGGTGGATGAACCGATTGCGATTGATGATGTCAAGAAATTCTTGGCGCACCGCGATATCGCCAATGATACAAGGCTCATTCCCAAAAAGGTCATTCCGAAGATTACGGTGGAGGGCGTGTTTGAGCGCGAAGCCGGTTTTACCGAGAAGGTGGCAATCATCGGCGCCGGCCCCGCAGGGCTTTCCTGTGCGTTCTACCTCGCCGAAAAAGGCTACTTAAATGTGACTGTCTTTGAAAAGAATGCCGAGCCCGGCGGTATGCTGCGCTACGGTATCCCGAATTATAAGCTGGAAAAAGCAGTCATTGATGCCGAGATAGACATCATTAAAGAAATGGGTGTGGAAATCAAGTGCGGCGTGGAAGTCGGCAAAGATATCACCCTCGATGAACTCAGAGCGCAAGGCTACCAAGCCTTCTATATGGCAATCGGCGCCCAGGGCGGCAGAAAAGCCGGCGTGGCGGGCGAAGATGCCGCAGGTGTGCTCACTGCAGTGGATTTCCTGCACGCGGCAGCCGAAAAAGAAGCCTATGATATTGCCGAAACAACAGTCGTTGTCGGCGGCGGTAATGTGGCGATTGATGCGGCGAGAGTTTCTGTTCACTGCGGCGCGAAAAATGTGTCGATGTTCTGCCTCGAGCAGAGAGAAGAAATGCCCGCTTCCGACGATGAAATCGAAGAAGCAACGGAAGACGGCGTAAGCATTCACTGCGGCTGGGGTCCGAAAGAGATTATCAAAGACGAGAGCGGCAAGGTAACTGCCATTGTCTTTAAGAAGTGCACCCGTGTGTTTGATGAGGAGCACCGCTTCTCCCCGCAGTATGATGAAAATGAAACCAAAACCGTGGAGTGCGGCAATGTCATTCTCTCCATCGGTCAGGCAATCGAGTGGGGCGGCCTGCTCGAAGGCACGGCAGTCGAACTCAACCGCAATCAAACCGCGAAAGCCGATACCTTCACCTTCCAGACCGCGCAGCCGGATGTCTTTGTCGGCGGCGATGCGTTCACCGGCCCGCGCTTTGCGATTGATGCGATTGCCATGGGTAAAGAAGGCGCGATTTCCATCCACCGCTTTGTGCAGCCGAATTCGACCTTGACCATCGGCAGAAATCCGCGCTACTATGTCGAGCTCGACAAGGGCAACATTGTGCTTGAGAGTTACGACACGGCGAAGCGCCAGGTGCCTGCGCCGACCAAGAAGGTTGACCCGAAGGGCTTTAAGGATGACTATAAGATGCTCACCGAAGAGCAGGTGAAGATTGAAACTTCCCGCTGCCTCGGCTGCGGTGCTACGATTGTAGACCAAAACCGCTGTATCGGCTGCGGCGTGTGCACCACCAAGTGCGAGTTTGATGCCATTCACCTTTACAGAGAGCGCCCCGAGTGCTCCACCATGTACAAGGCAGAAGACAAACTCAAAGCCATCCTGCCCTATATGCTCAAGCGAGAAATCAAGATTAAGAAAGCTAAGAAGAATAAATAAGCAAAATTTGCGCTTTTACGCTCGCATCGATTTTACTGATTTATTCCTGAAAGAAAAATAATTGCAGCAGTCGGCGGTCAGCGGTCGGCAATGCCGCACAGCGGCACTACCACTCGCTAATTGTCGAAGGCAAATCGATTTTACTGATTTATTCTTGAAAGAAAAATAATTGCAGCAGTCGGCGGTCAGCGGTCGGCAGTCAGCCGTGTCGCGTTGCGACACCCTGAAAACTGAACACTGAACGCTGAAAACTGTTCGCGAAGCGAACTATGCACGAATTAGGAATTGTATTTAATATTATTGATACGGTAGAGGATGTGGCAAAAGAGCAGCACCTCAGCGAGGTTGCCACCGTTACGGTGCAAATCGGCGAAGTGTCCACCGTTATCCCGCATTATCTGGAAGACTGCTGGAACTGGGCGGTGAAAAAGACAGAGCTTTTGCAGCAGTGCAAGCTCATCTGCGAGCCCATTGAAGCGATTACCTTTTGTGAGGGTTGCGAGCAAACCTACCGTACCGTTGACTTCGGCAAAATCTGCCCGTATTGCGGCAGTGAGCATACCTACTTATTAGTGGGGAATGAAGTCCAAATTAAGGAAATAGAAGCAGTTTAATTTTGTAAGCAAAGTTTGCCGCTCTCAAACAGGTTTTCAATCGCCACTTTGCTTTATCTCTGCGTTCTCGGTGCTCGCGGTACACAAAGTACCTCTTGCGCTCTCCGCCTTGAGATAAGCCAAATTGGCAGGTTGAAAACTGCTACGCATCCGGTAAGGCAGACTGTTTGTGACGACACCCTTTGCTTACGGGGTTTTGCTTTTAAAAAACTTTTTAGGAGGCATGAAATGTTTTTTCATCTGTATGAAGGGCTTTCCGGTTATCAATTAATCGGTTGGCTGGTGGTTTTCGTAGGCCTTGTTGTTGCCAATGAGCTGGCAAGGCGCACGAAGGCAGGCGGAATTTTCTTCTTCGGAATTGTTCCTCTTGCATTGACCGTCTACTTTATTGTTATCAACATCGGCGCAAAGACCTTTGCGGCGAACAACCCGACCATTGTCGAAATGAACGGGTGGTTCCACTATGCAAAGCTCTATGCGGCAACCGCAGGCTGTATCGGCTTCATGTTCTTGAAGTACAAGTGGGGCAAAATCGGTAAAGTCAACTGGTTTAAGGCTTTCCCGTTTGTGATTGTGGCAATTAACATCTTAATTGCTGTCGGCTCCGACTTCGAGAGCGCTATCAAAGGCTTTGCAGCAGCAGGTTCTCTCTCCGGCGGCTGGTGGTATTCCAGCGAAGGCGTGTGGCTTTACGGCGGCTGGTGGAATGTGCTCAACGGCTTGGCAGGCATCATCAACATCTTCTGCATGACCGGCTGGTGGGGCATCTACTCTTCCAAGAAAAAGCAGCAGGATATGCTGTGGCCCGATATGACCTGGCAGTTCATCATCGCTTATGATGTGTGGAACTTTGCTTACACCTATCTCAACCTCCCGAACCACTCCTGGTATTGCGGTTTGGCTCTGCTTCTGGCGCCGACCTTTGCCAATACCTTCTGGAACAAGGGCGGCTGGATTCAAAACCGCGCCAACACCTTGGCACTGTGGTGCATGTTTGCACAGGTTGTGCCGATGTTCCAAAACCACTCCAAATTCACGGTTCTTCCGTCGCTCTATGTAGACCCGAGCAAGTTCGCGGCTACTTTCGGCGGCAAGATGAACCCCGATTTGGTGCTCACTGCGGCAGATGCAAACCCGCAGGCGCAGGCGATTATTGCCGTTGCGGCAATTGTGATTAATGTTGTTATTCTTTGCAACATCATTAAGAAAGCAAAAGCGCAGAACATCAATCCCTACAAGCAGGAAGTCTTCAAAGGCACCAGAGACTACGAAGAGGCTATGGCAAGAGCCGAAGAAGCAGCTTAAATTTCTTTTACAAAAAGGCTACCGTAAGGGGCACCCTCAATAAGGAGGAATAGCTCAAAATCGCCTCTTTTTCGCTATAATTGCAGCAAAAAACTGCCAACTGGCGTCAGCCAAGTTGGCAGTTTTTGACTTTATTCTAACAAAAAATAGGCTGATTTTGAGTGCT
>JAFRJB010000061.1 GCA_017432485.1 Clostridia bacterium | reverse complement strand
GGCAAACGCCGCACCAAAAGGAATTGAGCGAAGCGGAACGAGTGCGAGTGTCTCGCCCTCACTTCTTACCTCTTCACTATTACTTCTTACTTCAATAAGGATTTGCGAGCCCGCAAGGGGCTCCGCAAATCCTTATTTGTCAATGAATTAACTCTTGCAAGTGCATTTATATTATGATATACTTATAGTGTGTAAGTCTAATTAATATTTAAATATTTTAAATTATTTAGTGGAGGCTATTATGAAGCGCTATTCTTTCTCTAACAAAGTGCTTAGTGTGTTACTATGCATCGCTTTGTTATTTGGTTTCGCGTCTGCTTTTGCCGTGCACTCTTTTGCGGAGGCGGGCAAATATACCTGGCGCGTGAAAGTCAATGTCGGCGATAATTTCGACAGCACTTCAGATGACAGCAAAAGGAGTTATTTAACCATCAAAGGCAGCGAAAACAACGGCACCGATGCTGCCATTGTAGTCGTTGACCAAAAGAAGATTGCAAAAAATATCATCACCGACTATGACGATGGTACCGATGTTTACCTGACCAATATTCTCAGTGGCGGCGACATTGGCGCAACCACCAGCAATACTACCTACACAACCTCTTATTTCCCGACCTATTTCTACATGAATATGTATAAAACAGGTCATGCCGGTTTCGGTAATGCAAAATTCACAACTTATTTGGAAGTAAAAAACTCTTCCGGTAGTTGGATTACACTTTGCCAAGACTCTGCGAGCAAAACCGGCGGCTGGGGCGATATGTATAACTCCGGCACAGTTCCTTCTGATAAAATGCCCTATGCCAAAACCTTGACATACACTAAGATGCCGGCTACAACTATTCAAGTGCCGCGCAACAATGAGCCCCCGGTAACGACGCCTTTTGAAGCGAAGATTTATGACCAATACGGTATGGAGTGGTATGAAGCACCCGGGTTTGCCTTTACCGATTACAGAGCCGGTGTAACGGCACAGAATAACACTGTTTATGTCACCAGTGAAGCCAATTCTGCCGATGGCTCCGATAGCACAATTCAGCTTAATGCCGAATATAACCTCTTAAGGGCTACAGCGAATATTACGCTTAAAAACGCATCGTATACTTACCGATTTAACGACCAAGACGGTGCCCAGATTGCAGAAGGCACCCTTAAATACGGGCAGTCTATTCCGCAGCCGGAAACACCTGTTAAGCCTTATGATGCAACCAATCACTATGTCTTTACCGACTGGTCTCCCAAAATGACAAGAATTACTTCGGATGTGGTCTTTAATCCGGAATATCAAGCCGTGGCGCATACCTTCTTAACCTACCACTCCGATGGTAACGCTACCTGTACAGAGGATGGCACCAAGACATCCACCTGCTCTTGCGGTATGACTAAAACGGTGAAGGATACAGGCTCAAAATTAGGGCATTCCTACTTTGAGCAGGTCACAAAAGCACCGACTTGTACCGAAAAAGGTGAGTTGACCTATACTTGTATCAGAGGCGACCATTCCTATACCGAAGATATTAACCCGACCGGTCACAGCTATACTTCCGAAGTGGTACAGCCTACCTGCACTGAGCAAGGTTACACTGTGTATAACTGTTCCTCTTGCGGTGATACCTATTCCGAGGATTATACGGATGCACTTGGTCACGATTGGGATGCAGGCACCCAAACCTTAGCTCCCACCTGTACCGAGGAAGGCGAGACTACCTATAACTGCTCTCGCTGCACCGAAACGCTCACCGAGCCGATTGCCGCTTTAGGGCATTCATTTAAGAGCTGGACTATCAGAAGCTACCCGACTTGCACGGAAAACGGTGAAAAATTCAGCAAGTGCCAAACCTGTAAAGAAATCATTACACAGTCTTTGCCGGCTTACGGTCACTCTTGGTCGGAGTGGCAGGATGATACCGAACCGACCTGTGAGACTGAGGGCTACGACAGCCGCTATTGCTTAATCTGCTCCGAAGAAGAGCACAATACCATTCCCGCACTCGGTCACGACATGGAACTCAAACTCAGGAACCCGGATGACGGCTCGGAAGGTATGTATTACTACGAGTGCAGCAGGCAGGGCTGCGACAAGTGTGCAGCATGTGTGATTGATGAAAGCGGCAATAAGACAGAAGGCGAAATCTGTACACCCGAAGAGTTACCCGAAAAGACTCTGGATGTACCGACCACTACTTTCAACGATTTCAACAGACCCGATGGCGCTTATAACTACATCAACCGCGGTGCTTCGCTGAGAATTGATCCGAATGCCGCAGCAGATGAACAGGCAATTCGTTTCTGCTCTTCCATGACAATGCCCAAAGATGCACAAGTTATTGATTTCGGTTATCTTTACACCACCGAAAACCATTTCCAAAAGCTTTCCGATTTGGTCATTGGTCATGACTATGTGGAGCAGGTATCTGTCATGAACGGTAAGTACTCTAAATTCACAACAGCCGCCGGTGAAGTCAGAACCTTCAATATCGTTATCAATGCTAAAAAAGCGCACTGGGGCTTGAATTTCATTGCGAGACCGTATATCGTTTACACCTTTGCCGGTGAAACCTTCACGGTATATGATATGATGTATTCGAGCAGAAGTGTTAACTACATTGCCGAGAAGGTACTGCTCTCACCGACTGAATCCAAGTATGTGAAAGATTACATCAACAGCAAAATTTTTGCAGAATAGTAAATTTTATAAAGAGCATCGGAAAGCCCACGTGTTGATAAGGATAATAAGCCTCATTTTTATCTTTTTGCACAACAACTTCGTTAAAACCCCTTGGCAGGCGTCAGCCTTGCCAAGGGGTTTGTGCCTTGTTCTTGTACGAAAAATCTTAAAAATGAGGTGCAGCGCAGTTCAAATTGTCTGAATTTGCTTAAATTGGCAATTATCAAATGTGCTGATACTTTGTGTATTAGTGCATTTTAGAAT
>JAFRJB010000060.1 GCA_017432485.1 Clostridia bacterium | reverse complement strand
TGTGCTTCCAACGGCGGTGAAGAAGGCGGCTATCCTTCCTCAAACCTGGTATACGGCATTGCGGAAGAAATGGTTACATTCTCAGACCCGCTTGCGTGGTATGCACAAGCGAAGATTATCGACCATAACGGAGATATCCCGGCAGGCGATATTCCTTGATTGAGTAAAAACAAACAAAATCGGCTGAACTTCGGTTCAGCCGATTTTGTTTGTTTGAAGCCTATTAGCGGTTAGCCTATTGGCAAATTGGCGAGTGGGCGGGACACCCGCACCCATTTCGCTGCGCTCTAAAGATTCCTCGACTACGCTCGGAATGACAGCCTGTTTGTCACCTCGAGCGAAGTCGAGAGGTATTAAACAGGTGGGAATCAAGATTCCTCGACTGCGCTCGGAATGACTGGGGAAGGTGCTCGGAATGACAGAATCAATGCGGAATGCGGAGTGCAGAATTCGGAATTAAAGGGCGGGACACCCGCACCCGATTATATTGTACCTACGCCGCTTGCGACAAAAATACAATGGGGTCCCCAAAGAGTATTTCGAAGAAAACTTTTTGGGGAAGAGGAGAAACAAACGAAGCAACACTAAAGGATTTGCTTGCAAATTCTTTCTGTTGCGAAGTTTGTTTGGACGAGGGTAAGGGCGGAGCCCTTCCTTTCGCTAACGGCTAATTTGCTAACCGCTAACCGCTGACAAATTTATTATAGCAATTTTTTTTTTTATATGTTATAATATATTCTGTATAGTTATGTATTCTATTTTTTTTTAAATCTAAATATTCTAAATAATTTATTAATTAATAATATTTTACCGTTTTCGTTGAGCAGTGGCGGGCAGTTTTATTGAGGTTTTGTGTTGAAAAAAGATGTTCTGATTGTATTAACAACTTCAAATCCGGAGCAAAATGCTTTAGACAACCATTTTTTGCCCAAATTGCAACTGCCTTGCAGGGTTACAACGGTGTGTGACAATGAGTGCAAAAACAGCATCGGCTCCGGCGGAGCGGTGCTTCAGGTTTTGCAGCGCTATTACGAACTTTACGACAAAATCATCATCATCAACTCCGGCGGCTACAGTAAGCGCGTTATCAACTATTCGCTCAGGGGTAAAGGTTTTGCGCGCTTGCACCGTGGCGGGGAAGAAACCACCCTTTTGGAGTGCATTGCCGCCAATGCGTACCGCTTAAGCCGGCAGTTTGAAAAAGGTGTGATTGTTTGCTGTTCCGACATTTTGGCAGAGTGCGCTGATGCACCGATAGATTTTTATGAAAGTGTCGGCTTTTGCGTAGAGGCAGATGTGCAGACCGGCTCTCGGCACGGGGTCATGTTTGCCGATACAGCCGGTTACTTAAAGGACTATTTGCATAAAAAGCCGCCGCAGCAGTTACTAAAAATGGCGGGTGGTACCGATGCGGTTTTGTTAGATACCGGCATGGTGTATTTCAATAAAGAAACAGCCGATATTCTCTACCGCTTTTCTAACGAGACCGATATGGTTGCCTATTTAAAAAGCAGCGGTGAACAGTTTTGCTTATATGAGGATGTTGTCAGTCTCTTTAGCCTTAACTGCAATAAAGAGCAATATCTAAGTAACGGCGAAAAATCTTCACTTTCCGGCTACAAAGCGCGCCTTTTCGATTTGCTCGGTGCGCAGCGCATGAAAGTGTGCAGCTTAAAAGAAGATTTTATTCACTTTGGCACCATGCGCGAAACGCTTGCAAACATTCACCGCTTAAGCGGGCACCACCATATTTTTCATTCCTTAGTCAGTGAAGATTGCCGGGTGGCACCAAGCGCTGTTTTAGATAATGTGCAACTGAGCGGCACTTGCGCGGTAGGCGAAAATTGCCTGGTGAGCGATGTGCAGTTAGCAGATGTGACCATCCCTGCCGATACAAGCGTTTGCGGGCTCAAACTCAAAGACGGCAGCTTTGTGTGCCTTGTTACTTCGGTCTTTGAAAACCCGAAAGACATTATCGCGGGGCAAGAGACCTGGAACTTGCCGCGCTTTTATAAAGCCGAGAGTTTTGAAGAATCTTACCGCTGCTTTGCGGAGGAAAAAGGCGGAGAGAAACTGAGCATACAAGCGTGCCTGGAGCAAGCCGACTATGACTTTTGCCTGCGCCTGTTCGAATATCTTGACACACATCTCGAGCAGCAGCGCTTCGGCAAATATTTGGAATATAGAGAGCGCATTGTGGCGCAGCACTTTAAAACTTTGCCGCAGTTCGATTTTTCTCAAATCACTACAAGCCGCGTGCAGGTGAGCCTGCCGATTCGGGTCAACCTTGCCGGCACTTGGAGCGATGCCATGCCTTACTGCATTGACCACGGCGGCAATATGCTTAATATGGCACTCAGTTGTGAAGGCACTTTGCCGATTCAAGTGATTGCCCAAAAACAAGAAGAAGCGGTGATTACTTTTGAAAGAGGCGGCAAAACAGAACGCTTTGCACCGGGCGCACACAATGAATTGAGCGACTTCCATCTCTTTTATGCGGTGCTCAAAACTTTAGGCATTGAGAGCGCCCGCGATTGCGGGAGCGGTTTTCGCCTTTCGGTGCAGGTAAGCGATTTAGACCGCGGCTCCGGGCTGGGGGTGAGCAGTATTGTGCTCGCAGGTTGCTTTATCGCGCTTGACAGGCTTTTTGGTTTAGGCTTAAGCCGCGAGCAAATTGTTGCTTTCGTATTTACCGCAGAGCAGGTGATGGGCACGGGCGGCGGTTGGCAAGACCAAATCGGCGCGCTATACCCGGGGTTAAAGCTCTCTGCTTCCGCACCCGGTATAGAGCAGAACATTCAGGTTTCGCCGGTGCCGGTTTCTCAAAACATCCGGCGCTTGATAGACTGCCGCAGTGTTTTAATTCCCACCGGTATAGAGCATTTCGGCAAGAGCATTGTGGGCGATGTGATGCAGCGCTATTTAAGCGGCAATGAAGAATGCCTGCCGGGCTTTGAATCTATACAGCGCCTCAATGCGTCTTTCTTGGAAGCAGTGCGCGCTGATGACACTGAGGCTTTTTGTGCGTGCGTTAACCGCCACGCGGCTGTTTTAAAAACCATTTCCGGTGAAATATATACCGCGCAGGTCGAGGCAATGGCAAAAGCGCTTGCGCCTTATACTGAAGCGCTGAGCATTTGCGGTGCCGGCGGCGGCGGCTACTTTTACGCGGTATTAAAAGAGCAAATATCACCGCAAGCATTTAAAGAAAAGTGGAAAGAATTTTTTCCCTCACTGCGCAGCGCCCCAAAGCAATTATCGTTATTTTTGGGTGACTGTGAAATAGAGGAGAGTTTGGAGGAAAGAGATTGAATCAATCGTATTTTCAAAAAGATATAGACATCATAGCCGCTGCGTTGGCTTCGGTCGATACGCAGGTGTTTGAGCAATTGGTTGCACAAGTTTGCACCGCGCTGGGCAGCGGTGGCAAGGTAATTCTTACAGGGGTAGGAAAAAACTTCCCGGTTTGCCAAAAAGTAGCCGACAGCATGCAGTCTATCGGCTTGCAGGTTTTTGCGCTCAATGCTTTTGATGCGCTGCACGGCTCAATAGGTATTATCGGAGAAAAAGACCTGCTGATTGTGCTCAGTAAGAGCGGAGAAACCAAAGAACTCATCACCCTCTTGTGCGCAGCGAAAGGGAAGGCAAAAACCTTTTTAATTACCTTTTCGCGCGAGAGCACGCTCGTGGGCATGACAGACAGCCAAATTGCGATGGATTTGGCAGCAGAGGGCGACTTGTGGAATATCATTCCGAACAATTCTACTGCTGCTTGCTTAATCTTGCTGCAAGCGATGGCTACGCAGGTGCAAAAGCACTTGGGGTTAGATTTACACAAGGATTTTTTAGAGCACCACCCGGGCGGGAATATCGGCGCGGAGGCTGCATTGTAAAATTTTGAGTTTTGAATGTTGAATGTATGTCGGTCTATCAGTTATTAGCCTATTAGCCTATTGGCAAATTGGCATATTGGCGAGTGGTGGCGAAGCGATGCTTCGCATTTTAATGTAGAAATTAGAATGTAAAATGTAGAATTGTTGTGGCAACACTTTGTGTTGCATTATAAAGACCTCTCGGCTTCGGTCGAGATAACAGAATAAGAAGTCGAGATGACATTTTTTCCGTCATTCCGAGCGCAGTCGAGGAATCTTTAAACATAATTAAGCGATAGAGGAAAGGTATGCGGAATTTTTATTTAGTGCAAGCAGGTTGCTTATATGGCGATACATATTATCTGCCCTATGCGGCGGGTATGCTTGCTGCGTTTGCACTCAATGATGAGCGCATCAAAACCGCTTACCGCTGCGGCAGATTTATCTACTCTTTAGAAGATATTGACAGCGCGATTGCCTCTTTAGAAGACCCGGTATTGGTCGGCTTTTCCAACTCCATTTGGAATTATGAATACAATTTGGAATTTGCCAAGAAGTTAAAGCAGGCGTATCCCGATTGCCTCATAGAGTTTGGCGGGCATCACATCCCGCCCGATACCTCTTACCTGGAAAACTACCCCTTTGTGGATGTGTTGACCCACGGCAAGGGGGAAGAAGCCTTTCGCGATTTGCTGCTGTATGTAAGCGGCGAAAAAGATTTGGCAACCATTCCCAATATTTCTTACAGAAATGCCAAGGGGGAGCCGGTCAAAAACGCCGCTTCACCCATTACGATTACCGATTACCCCTCGCCGTATTTAAGCGGCTTGTTTGATGAAATTATTCGCACTTCGCCCTATGCACTTTCCTGTGTGCTGGAGACCAACCGCGGCTGCCCTTACAACTGCTGCTACTGCGATTGGGGAGAAATCAATTCCCCCGTGCGGCTGTTCCCGCTTGAAAAAGTGTTTGCCGAAATGGACTGGATGGCGGCGCACAAAATGGAATTTGTGTATTGTGTGGATGCCAACTTCGGCATGTTTGAAAGAGACTTGCAAATCGCCGCAAAGTTGGTCGATTTAAAAGAAACTTTCGGCTACCCGAACCGCCTGCAGGTTTCCTACGCTAAAAACCACCCCGAGCGGGTGTTTCAAATCAATAAATTACTGGCAGACCACGGTATCGGCAAAGGTGCCACACTGGCACTGCAAAGCCTGGAGCCGCAGGTACTCGAAAATGTGGGCAGAGCCAATATCTCCAAAGAAGAATATATGCGCCGCATTGCGCAGTTTCGCGCTGCAGGCATTTCTACCTATACGGAGCTGATTTTGGGCTTGCCCGGCGAAACGGTCGATTCGTTTTGCCACGGGCTTTGTGAATTGCTCGAAATGGGGCAGCACAGTTCGGTCAGCGCTTATCACTGCGAACTCTTGCCCGGCTCGGAGATGAGCACCCCTTCCTATATGAAAAAGCACGGTGTCAAAACCGTGTGCACGGCGCTTGACCAATTTCACTGCAATGATATGAGCGATACGCTCTCCGGCTACTCCAACATTGTGGTGGGCACCAATACCATGAGTGTGGCAGGCTGGGTGCAGTGCAATTTCTTTGCCGCCGGTGTGCAGGCTTTTCACCACTTCGGTTTAACCCAGTGCTTTGCGATGTATGTGCGCCACGAGTGCGGTGTTTCTTACTATGATTTTTACAGCGCGCTGTTAGCCTTTATTATGGAGAAAACCGCATTTTGCCGCACGGTCTTGGCACAGGTGCGGCAGGTGCTTGAAAACTTTGTCACCGGCAAAGGCGCGCTGACAATTATCGATACGCATTTCGGCGATATCACCTGGCCTTTAGAGGAAGCGGTCTTTTTGAAGTGCTTATATCAAAAAGAAACTTTCTTTGCCGAGATTGCGCCGTTTATGCGGCAATATATCAAGGATGAAGCACTCTATGCCGATTTGGCGGCATACCAGAACTGTGTGGTGTTGCACCCCGACAATAACGGGGCGGCTGCCGCTTTCAGGTACCGGTTTAAAGATTATTTTGAAACAATACTCTCGAATGCCTACCAACCTTTGCAAGCCGAAGCAATCCGCTACAGATTCTCCACACCTTTTGCAACAAAGGATTGGGAGGAGTATGGCAGGCTTATTGTTTGGTATGGCAGGCGCAACAGCCGCATGCTGTATTCCAGCGCACCGAACAGAATTGAGGAAATAGAGGAAAACGCGTGAGAACGATTTACATGGCACAACCGAATTCGCAATACGGTGATTCCATCTATTTTCCGTACACTGCAGGCTCTTTACTTGCCTTCGCGTTTGAAGATGAATGCGTCAAAACCCATTACCGCTTTGCCGGTTACATCTACAAAAAAGAAGACTTGGATGCAGTGATGGAAAGAATTCAAAACCCCGATTTTATCGGCTTTTGTTGCTATGTCTGGAATTATGAATATAACAAAGCGCTCGCAAAGCGCATTAAAGCAAAATACCCTCACTGCATTACCGCTTTCGGCGGGCACCAAATATATGAAAAGTCCGATATTATCGACAGTGACTTTGCCGATATTGTGATGTTCGGCGAAGGGGAGGAGAACTTTAAAAACCTGCTGGTTGCCCTGTGCACCGGTGAGAGCTTGGATGCGATTCCCAACATCATGTACCGCCAAAGCGGTCAAAAGATATTTACCGAAAAAGCGGTCAAACCGATTCTGGAACGGGTTTCTCCCTACCTTGGCGGCTGGTTTGATGAACTGCTCGAAAGCGAAAAGGAATTAGAGTTTTCCGCTGTGCTCGAAACAAACCGCGGTTGTCCGAACCGCTGCGCTTTTTGCGACTGGGGCAATATCAAAGCGCGGGTGCATCAATACGGCGCAGAGCAGGTATTCAAAGAAATTGACTGGTTTTCCGAGAAGAAGATTGAATATGTTTATTGTGCGGACGGTAACTTCGGGCTCTTCGGGCGCGATATGGAATTTGTAGACTATTTTATTTCACTTAAGCAAAAAAACGGCTATCCGCAAAAATTTCAGGCAACTTATTCCAAAACGAACCCCGAAACAGTTTTTGCCATTAATAAAAAACTCAATGAAGCCGGTATGAGCAAAGGGGCAACGCTCTCCTTCCAATCGATGGATGAAACAGTATTAAACAATATCAATCGGCAGAATATGCCGCTGAGCAAGTTTAAGAAACTGATGCGCTTGTACCACGAAAGCGGCATTCCGACCTATTCCGAAATCATCTTGGGTCTGCCCGGTGAAACCTACACGAGTTTTAAAGCCGGCTTGGAGCAACTGCTGGAATACGGGCAGCATATGGCGATTAACCTGTTTAATTGCGAGGTTCTCAATAATGCGCGCATGAATGATGCCGATTATTTGCAGCAGTTTGGTATCAAGAGTTCCAGAATCGAGCAGTACCAATACCATACCGAAGCTTTTCGCGAAAGCATTCAGGAGTATTCCAACATTGTTTCTTCCACCGACTCTATGCCGCAGGCGGATTGGATTGATTCGAATGTCATCGGTGTTTTTGTCAGGGCGTTTCACAATTTGGGCATTTTTCAGTGCTATGCCATTTATTTACATAAAGAACTGAACATTCGCTACACCGATTTTTATGAGAAATTTATCGCCTTTTGCGCGGCGCACCCCGATACAGTCGGCGGTAATATCTTGACTTGGCTGCGCACCAAATACGAAGAGGTGCTTGCCGGCAACGGCTCTTTGACCTATAAAGACAGAGTCTTTGGCAAACTGCAGTGGCCGCTGGAGGAAGCATGCTTCTTAATGGTGATAAAAGACCTCGAGCGCTTCAGAGCCGAGACAGATGACTTTGTGGCTTCCTTTTTTCAAGACAAAGCAGTGTTTGAGGATTTAAAGGCATACCAGCAAACGGTGGTCAAAACCCCGCAGTCGCATCCTGTTACTCTGACTTTCCGGCACGATTGGTACCGCTATTTTCGCACCATTTATTTAAATGATTATGCGCCCTTAGAGAGGGGCATATACACCATGAGGTTTGACCCGGGAGAAATCCGGAAGGCGTTGCCGGAGTTTGCCATCCATACTATATGGTATGGAAGGCGCGGCGGGCAAAACATTGTATCGGATATTCGCTATACAGATTAAGAAAGAGTTATGAAAGCAAACAGTAAGAAAAATATATACTTTGTGCAACCTAACAGCATGTTGGGCGGTTCTATCTATTTTCCTTATGCGGTGGGTGTCATCGCGGCTTACTGTTTTTCATTTCCCGCAATCAAAGAGCAATACCGGCTCGGTGGCATTGTTTTTAAAGAAGACGCGCCGGAAGATGTTTTTAAGCACTTGGACAACCCTTACTTCGTTGCATTTTCCAACTATTTTTGGAATTACCGCTATAACCTGGACTTGGCGCAGCAAATAAAAGAGCGCTACCCGGATTGCCGGATTGTTTTCGGCGGTCACCAAATACCGAAAAACACCTCTTGGTTAGAGCAATATGACTTTATTGATTTTTTGGTTTTTGATGAAGGCGAAATACCGGTTTATGAACTGCTTAAGTGCCGCTTTGAGGGGGAGAGCCTTGCCGACATTCCCAACATTGCTTACCGCTGCGGCAGCAGCATTCAAAAAACAGCCGCTACCTTTGTGGGGGTGAAAGAATACCCATCCCCCTATACCAACGGCATTTTTGACAAATTGCTCAATGTAGATGATTCGCTGGAATTTAATGCGCAACTGGAAACAAACCGCGGTTGCCCGTACCACTGCTCCTTTTGTGACTGGTGTTCCTACGGGGTGCCGATGCGCTTGTTTGAGATGGAAAAAATCAAAAAAGATTTAGAGTGGATGGCGGCGCACAAAATTGTATACTGCATGTGTGTGGATTCCAATTTCGGGCTGTATGAGCGCGATGAAGAGATAGCAGCCTACATTGTATCTCTGAAAGAAAAATGCGGATACCCGCAGCGCTTCGGCGCCTGCTTTGCGAAGAATAAAACCATGCGCATTTTCAGAATCAATAAGGTTTTGAATGATGCCGGTATGAGCAAAGGCGTTTCCTTGGCGTTTCAAAGTATGTCGGATGAGGTTTTAAAAAACGTTTCCAGAACCAATATGAACAGGGAAGAACTGTTTGAGCAGCTCACACTGTATCATGAGAATAACATTCCGACTTATACGGAATTGATTTTGGGGCTGCCCGGTGAAACATACGAAAGTTTTTGCAAGGGAATGTGCGAGTTGCTCGAACTCGGGCAACACGATTCCATCAATGTTTTTCGCTGCGAGGTGTACCCCAACTCCGACCTTGCCGATAAAGACTATATGAAGCGCTTCGGCATTAAGACAGCCATCAATAAAATGAACTTGAACCACTGCGATATTCAAAGTGCTGTTTTTGCCGGAGGGCTCGAATACATTATTGAAACTTCCACCATGACAAGAGAGCAACTGGCGCAGGCGAATTTGTTTTCCGCCTGCATTCAAGGTGTGCACTGCCACGGTTTACTTCAATTTATCGCGCTGTATCTGCACAATGAGTGCGGTGTGAAGTATTATGATTTTTATACGAACTGGATTGCGTACTTTATGCAAAGGGAGCAAACACTTATCGGAAGTGTGCTGCATAAGATTTGCCGCAGTATTCGCGCGGTGGAGCGCAGTGAGGTCGATTTTTCTTACATTAATCGGGAATTCGGTGAAATTACCTGGCCCTATGAAGAGTCTGTCTTTTTGGATTTTGTCAACGAGTTAGACAGGTTCTATGAGGAAGTTGCCGCATTCTTGGCGCAATATCATGTGGATGAAACCTTGCTCGGTGAATTAATCTCTTACCAAAGCAATCGCATTGCCATGCCCGGGGAAAATGATGTCAGGGAACACTATCACTTTAATTTTTACGAGTACTTTAAAGCGGCATTTGAGAATGCACCCGTTGCGTTAAAACAACAAGTGGAAACAATTCGGTTTTATTCCGCTTTCAATTATAAAAATAAGCCGGACTATGCAAGAAACATTGTGTGGTACGGAAGAAGAAATAAGAGAACTTTAAGAGATGCAAATCCTTGTGATGAATAGAGGATGAAGGTATGAAAAAGGTGTGGCTCGCACAACTTACCAGAATTAAAAATAATGCGATATTTTTGCCTTATTCCGTGGGAACGATTGCCGCTTATGCGTGGCAGTTCCCCGAGATAAAGCAAAATTACAGCCTGCAGGATTTCATCCTTTTTATGGATAGTATCGATGAAATTTGTGCGAAGATAGGAAACGATGCTTATTTAGTCGCTTTCTCCAGTTACATGTGGAATGTGGATTACAACCTATCCATTGCCAAAAAAATCAAAGAGCAAAACCCGAACACCATTATTGTGTTCGGGGGACCGGATATACCGGAAAATACCTCTTTTCTTGAAAAGTATGCGTTTATCGATATACTGATTCTCGGCGAAGGGGAAGAACCTTTTTACGGAATACTCGCGGCGCTTTTAAAAGGGAATGATTTGTCCGCTGTCAACAGTATCGCTTACAGGGATGGGGGCAAAGTGCTTTTAAATCCTTTAGTGACACCCTTACATATTGAAGACTATCCTTCACCGTATACCGGGGGCTATTTTGACCATATCATTCATGACCCCAAGCACAAGGGGATGCAGTTTGATGTGATTATGGAAACCAACCGCGGCTGCCCCTATAAATGCCTGTATTGCTCCTGGGGTACAAAAGATGCGCCTGTGAGAAAATTCAGTATGGACAGAATTTTAGGCGAAATTCATTGGATGAAAGAAAACAAGATAGTCTATTGCTTTTTTGCCGATGGCAATTTCGGTTTGTTTGACAGAGATGAAAAGATAGCCGATTATATCATTGCACAAAAAAGAGAGTGCGGCTATCCTCAAATATCCGAAATCATTGCCGCAAAGCAGAAAAATGATGTGGTTTTTCGCATCAATAAAAAAATGAATGATATAGGGTTGAACAAGGGCGTTTCGTTGACATGCCAAACTTTAACACCACAGGTTTTAAAAAATATACATCGGCAAAATATGTCTGCCGAGAGCTTTGCACAACAAGTTCAACTCTATCGAGATGCGGGTATGTTTACCTATACCGAAATGATTTTAGGCTTGCCCGGTGAAACCTATGAGAGCTTTTGCAAAAGTATTTTAAATGTATATGAAACAGGTCAACATTTATTGGTTGTATATCTGTGTTACTTGTTGCCTTGTGCGCCGATGGCACAACCCGAAATCATCCGAAAGTATGACATTAAGACGGTACGGGCAGATTTGAGCTTAATTCACACGGATGTGGGGGAAGAGAATACCAACCCCTCTTATTGTGAGGTAGTCGTTCACACCAACACCATGAGCACAAATGATTGGCTGAATATGAATGTTGTTGCTGTTTGTGCTCAAGCGGTTCATGGCTTTGGTTTGTATAAATACTTCGCTGTCTATGCCAGGCGCGCGCTAAACATTTCGTTTCATGATTTTTATATGGATTTCATTCACTACCTGCGTTTTGAAAATGATTACACGGCAAAAATCATCCGAGATGTCACGGCATCTTTTGCCACATTTTTAAAGGGTGAAAGCAGCATTTGCTATTATGATCAGCGCTTTGGCGAGATGTATTTGGATATTAATGAGGCGGTTTTTGCCTGCTTTGCCGCCGAAAGTGACGAGTTTTATAAGCAAACTGCCGCATTTATCTCAAAGTATATAAGCGATGAAGAGCTGTTAGCGGATTTAACGCGCTACCAAGTCAGTAAAATCGATTTTCCGTTTGTCAAGGCGCACGATGAAAGCTTTGAATACGACTGGGAAGAGTATTTTGCCGACATTTATAATAACACGCCGAAAACACCGCTCAAAAATAGTTCTGCTGTGCATTTTGAAACCGAGTATTTTGACAGCTTGGTCGATTATACCCGTGATGTAATATGGTTCGGCAAGAGAAAAGGAAGATTCTTTGTAAAAAGCGAAAAAATAACCGAATAATCGCTTGCTCCGAGAATGTTGACGGAAAGGAAAAACAGCGCAAGATGCAGTGTGAAAAAAATGCGGGTTTAGACAATTACAAACTGTCTGTCATTATTTATGCCAATAATGAGACCGATTCCCTTAAAAAGACAATTACGCAAATGGTGGAAGGGCTTCAAACGCAGTACGAGTTAATTATTTATTTAAAAAACGAGAATTGCCCGGCGGCAAAAACCCTGCGAGAGATTACTGCGCTTCACCCCGATTGGAATATTGTCTGTGTTCACCAAAACGGCAGCGATATTTTAGAAAGCACCTTCAAACTGATGCTGCAGCGCTGCAGCGGCACCCACTGCATTGTTTGGACAGCGGACAATGAAATAGCCGTTAGCAGTTTATTGTCTATTGTGGAGATATCTCTCAAAAAAAGAGATGCCTTGGTTTGCGCTGCAAAGTTTTATAAGAATAACAGCATGAAAGGCTACGGCGTAGCAAGAATGTTGGTGAGAAAAGCAACAAATTTTCTGGTATGTATATTATACCGCAAAAAGGGAAAAGACTTTTTTTCCATCTATCAGGTTTTCCCGAGAAACTTTTTAAATGAAATGCGTTTTTCCGCTGCCAAAAATTTTGTGTATGAATCCACTTTAGTTCCTTTGAAACTAAACAAAGAGTATATCGAAATCCCTACCGATTTTCAGAAACGAGAGGGCGGCAAGAGTAACTTTAGTTACCGTTTTTATTTAAAAGTAACGGGAATGTATATCTATAATGTTTTAAAAATATGGCTCACGCCCAAACGCAAGTTGCTAAAATAACCGTTTACGCTTAAAAAATGCGCGCATTGGAGTAAAAATGAAACACGTGTATCTAATACAACCGAATTGTCTGCTCTCGGGTGAAATACATCTGCCGTATGCGGCAGGTGCTATTGCAGCGTACGCCTGGCAGTTTGAAGAGATTGCACGTTCCTATGCGCTTTGTGATATTTTCTTCAAAAAAGAGCCGGTGGAACAGGTTCTACCGCGCATAAAGAATCCCTATTTTATCGGCTTTTCCTGCTATATGTGGAATATTGAGTATAATCTTGTTTTAGCCGCCGCCATCAAACAAAAGTTTCCGAAGTGTATTATAGCTTTCGGCGGTCCCGAGGTGCCCGATGATACCGAATATTTGGAAATGTATGCCGATATTGATATTTTGATGTATGGGGAAGGGGAAATCACCTTTTACCTTTTGCTTCAAAACCTGCTGCAAAACAAGAGCTTAGAGCAGATAAATAATATTGCTTTTCGGGAGCGCGGTGAAATCATAAAAACGCCGAGAAGCTATAATAAAGACCTTTCGGATTTTCCGTCCCCTTATGCCGCCGGAATGTTTGATGCAATCATGCGCGACCCGGCAAATAAAGAATACATGTTTTCGGCGGTTTTGGAAACCAACCGCGGCTGCCCCTACCAATGCGCATACTGCTATTGGGCGGGAACGGTAAAAAATTTCAGAATCTTTCCGATGGAAAGAATTCAAACCGATTTAGATTGGATAGCAGCCCACAAAATCGCTTACTGCTTAAATGCCGACTCTAATTTCGGTGTTTTGGAGCGCGATATGGAAATCACCGATTATGTGGTGCAAAAGAAAAAAGAGTGCGGTTATCCGATTAAGTATGAATCGTGTGCGGCAAAAAATAAAGAAGATGTAGTCTTTGCCATCAATCAAAAACTGCACGAAGTCGATATGAGCTGCGGCATCAGTGTTGCCGTGCAAAGTATGTCCCCGACCGTGCTCAAAAACATTGGCAGAGAAAATATTTCCATCTCTAATTTTGCACAACAGCTTGCCATGTACCGCCAAGCCGGAATGTCGCCCTATACGGACTTTATTTTAGCGCTTCCCGGAGAAACATATGAGAGTTTTATGCAGGGCATTTTTATGGCAATAGAAGCAGGGCAACATGATTATTTTAATGTTCACCCCTTGGAGGTATTACCGAACACGCGCTTATATACAAAAGAATATCGCCGACAATTCGGCATTCAAACCGTGAGAAGCAAACTCTTTCAGGTACACCTTTCTACCGATGAAGAAATCGCATTTGCTTCCCGCTCCGAAATCGTGGTTGCAACCGATACCATGACAAGGGAGGACTGGGTGAAAGCGTATCGCTTTTCGGTGATGATACAAGTGGTGCATTCTTTTTCGTTTTTGCGCTTTTTTGCGCTGTATCTAAGAAAAAGTGAAGGCGTTTCTTATGAAGCTTTTTATACGGATATCTATCAAAAAATATGTCAAAACGGCGGCTTTATAAGAAAAAAAATGAATACAGTGTTTCAAAAAGTGGAATCGTTTGCGCACGATAAAAGCGATTTTAATTATTATGATGATGATTTTTCTCATACATTTTTGTATTATAAAGAGGCTTTATTATTGCATTTTATGGACAATAGAGAAGCGTTTTATACGGAAATGAGAGAGTATTTACTGCCGTATTTTTCGGATTTGGACTTGTTTGAAGATTTGTTGCGTTACCAATTTCAAAAAATGAAACATCTGCATAGCAAGTGCGAGGTACTGCGTTTTGAATATGATTGGCAGAACTATTTTGCCGACATACTTGATAAAGATAGCCCTGTATTACAAAAGAAAAAAATCACGGTAACGGCAGAGGGCTGTAAAGAGCACGATTGGAAAGAATATACAAAGCACAATATTTGGTATGGTAAGCGCGAACAAAAAATGGTGCGCAGATTTACCGGGACGCAGTAGGGTTATGAAATGTTTACCTTCACGCTATATTAAATGGTTAAGTATTATTGTTTTAATGGTTTGAAATAAGATGATTTATATTAATAAAACAATTAAATTTATAAAGCATCATAAAGTTTTTTTCTTCATTTGTATTTTTTTGCCCGTTTATCATTGGTTAATAGCGAATAATGCCGGGTGGTTTGAAGTAAAGCCGATTAATTATGCCTACCATGCAGTGGATTATTCCATGGGTTTTTGCTCCAGAATGCTTCCCGGCGCGATATATCATTCACTTGTCGGTATCTATTCTAAAACGGCTGTTTCAATATACTTAATTGTTTTATATGCTTTGTTCATTATTATGCTGGCGGTTTTATTGGAACAGTTTGCTTTAAAATTCCGCCAAAAACAAAAAGTATGCTTTATTTTATTAACTTTTTTTCTCACCGGACCGCTGACATTTAACCTGTTTGTTACGGAACTGGGCATGCTGGATTTTTATTGGGCTTTATTTTTTCTGATGGCATGCCTGTGTTTAAAAAACAAATATTTAAAATTTGCCGTTCCGCTTTTTGTGGCGTTAATGGTTTTGACGCATTATGCGGCGCTTGCCTGCTACGCGTCAGCTCTCTTGCTCATTGTTTTACTTTTTGCTGTAAGGGCGGATAGTAAACGAGAAAAAATAATCTATCTTCTTATCTTTGCTTCTTCTCTGCTCATCGGCATCGGTCTTGCACTGTATTTTCTTACGCACGACAGCAGTAACCTTGTATATAACGTGGATGATTTTCGCCGAATATTGCAAAAAGACAGGCATGCATTATCATTTTATTATGATTACAGTTTTTATAAATACTTTGGTCCCGAGTATGCCGGCACACGCATTTTTTTCGCTTACAGCGCCGGTATTGCAGGTGAAGAATTTATGCATACAAAGAATATATTTGAAATCGCGCTTCACCAAATTAAGGCAAACTTGCAGTATACCTCTGTTTCACAAATGGTGATTACCATTCTTGTCGGTCTAATTCCGCAGGCACTGTTAATCTATATTTTGGCAGGTTATTGCAAAAAAAAGCCGGCAAAGAAAAAGCGGTGGATATTAGCTTTAATTTTGCTTTTGTGTATCGGGTGTGAATTGGTCGGGTGTTTATTCTCGAATGACACACCAAGGTGGGTAGGTAACAGTATCATTATTCTATTTATATTTACATTTTATATATTGCATTATGAGTATGAGCAAGGGATGGAAAGAGTAGAAATTCTGTTTCAAAAAATCGGGTACCCGATTCTATATGTTTTCTTATTTTTCTATTCGAATATGGTAATGGATGCTTACACATTACAAGTATAAAACGAAAGTATAGTCTAAATTTTTACTGCCTTTTGCCGCGCCGGCAACACATACATTTTTCGTTACCCGCGCACACATTAAGGTCTATTTAAAGGACGTAATTTATGCTGATTAACAAAAAAAAATTATGGTTTCTCATCGCCATCCCTTTGTATGTACTCTATTGTTATCTGTCTGTCCTTTTTTTTGAAAAGGAGTTTCGTATAAGCGACATTGTATGTTTGTCGGTATTTGCAGTGAGTGCGGTTGTCATAATGGTTTGCAAAAAAAAGGCAGTAAGAATTGTTTGTTTGCTTTTATTGCATCTCGCCTTAGTAGGAGTTTACCTTTTTTTAAATGATTATTTAGATTTAACATTAAATGAATTGTATGTGTATGCTTTATTTTGCTTCCCGTCGCTTGTGATGATTTACATGGTTGAAGATTTACACAACAAATCTTCCGGTACACAAGAAAATGTTAAAAAGGCGGCTGTGAATGATTCAAACAAACAGTTATTTTTTGAGGCATTGTGTTTTTTGCCGATTATCATAGCCCTGATTTCTTTTATCATCAAAAGAGAATTTGCTTCGTTCAAATTTGATTCCACTGTTGTTTTTTTGGCGTTAATACTCGTGCTTCACATCATACTTCTCATTGCCAGTCATATAAAAAAAGAGTGGATTTCACCGGATTATGTAAAATTAATTTATTTGAGTGCTGCCGTTTGCGCTTGTCACTGTTTGGTGTATTCTTTTTATGCATATCAATTTGTGCAGGATAAAGTGTATCTTGCTTTTCCGATGATTACCGTATTGATTATGATTTTTGAGGAACATTCCAAACCGAAAGCGGCATCAGGCAGTAAAAGAATCAATTTATGATAGGGATTAAGGGTATTTATGGCTTGTAATAAAAAAAGGCTATTGCTTCTTTTGGCAATTCCATGTTATTGTGTGATTCACTTTACATGGAAATTGGTTTTAGATTATCAATTTCAAAACAGTGATATTGTCTGTTTTTCGGCTTTTATGATTTGTGCATCCGTCATCTTGGCAACAGAGAGCAAAATTGCGAGAGCAGTGTGTTTATCACTAACGAATGTGTCTTTGGTATTGTTGTGTATTTTTGAGGCTCCATTCATCACTTTAACTGCGCGGGACTTACTCATATACGGCATATTTGAAGTGCCTTCGTTGGTATTATTGATTATGATTACCGACAAAAAACAAGAAAGTATCGCTGCACTGCCTGCCGACGCGGATGAACCTATGCCCCAACAATCTAAAAAGGGCATCAAACGGTTTTTAAACTATCGTATTTTTTATAAAGCACTGCTCTTCGTTTTGTTGATTGTTTTGCTTATGTGCTTGGCTACCCGGAAAGAGCACGTTGTTCCGGCAGCTAAAGTGACGACCTCATTAGCATGTTTTTTGGGGTTATTTATTATCTTATCTTTTTGTTGTTTGATTTTGTATTCCAAAAACGATTTTCATGGCTCAAAACCGATGGAGTACACTGTTCGACTTTGGCAAACATGTGTTTTTTATTTATTGGTCGATATTTTTTGGGCAAACAGCCATAATCAGAACACGGTGTATTTATGCTTGCCATTGATATTATCCTTAATTTTCGTTTTCAAGCATTTTAATGTATTTGGGAATGTGAAAAGCATTGTTTTAGAAAAGATAGGAAAGAAAAAAAGGTGAGTTTTCAACAGAACTTATCAATCCACCCCTCTTGTCATTCTGAGGCGCAGCCGAAGAATCTTAAATAACGATATTTCGCCTTACCCGATTTGACAGAAAAAAGGCTCTATATTCCTATCATCTGCAAGGAGAAACCATGACTCAAAAAGGACTGAAAAATAAAAATTTTTTTGCCGAACACCGCTATGCTTTGGCTTTTTTTATTTTTTTAATCGGTTACCATGTGATATTTGTAAACCGGTTTAACACATGGAGTTTTGTTGAGTTTACATATTCGCATTACTGTGTGGATTTTTCTTTCGGCTTTGGCACAAAACTGCTGCCGGGCGCCATATACCGTTTTTTATTTAACGGGCATACATCCCGCTTAACGGCTACGATTTTTGCTTCGGCTTTGGTTATTATTTTCTTCATATTGCTTTCGTTTAAATTGGAAAAGTTTATGAAGCGCATGCCGCAAAAAAATCTGAAAAGTGCATTTATGCTTGTTTTGTTTTTTCTTTCCGGCTCCTATACTTTTTGCATTTTTACCAAATCTTTGGGGCTTTTAGACACATATTGGCTGTTGATTGGTTTGGCGTTTTTCACTTGCTTGGAGCATAAGTATTTGCGCTTTTTGATTCCTTTTTTAGTTGCTTTGAGTTTAGTGATTCATTTTTCGGCAATCGTATTTGTAATCCCGCTCTTTTGCATTTTAATGCTTTATTATGTTTCCGTTACCGACGACAAAAAAGAAAAAACCGTTTTGCTTGTGATTTTCGGTTTGAGCGTTATTTTGGCTGTTATCATGTTTGTAATACTGTTCTTTTATGAATCGAGAACCATCTGCTCTATGCCGGAGTTTCACCGCAAATTAAAGGAAAACGGCTCGGATTTTACATTATATTATGACTATGCATTCTTCCACGAGTGGGAGGGCAGGGTTTTTGTGCCTGAAAGCGTCAGCAACATGAAACCGTCTTTTATGAAGTTTATCTATCTGTTTTACTATCAGGTGAAACTCTTATTTGACTTATTAAAGAGTAATTTCAAGAGTAATATTTATATTTTGTTATGCGGTATGATTATCGTTTTACCTTTAGTGGGGTATTTTGCGCAATTTCATTTGTCCGCACTGCGGCAAAAAAGCAATCATAAGTTAAGGCGATTTTGTGCTTTTTTAATGATTGCACATTTTCCGTTTATCTTTGTTCTCGCGGTTCTTTTTGCCATTTCGGATGATATGACGCGGTATTTGACTTATGCCGTGATACCTGCGTTTTGTTTTATTTTTGTGCGTTTATTGAAGGAAAAAAATATGCGGGAAATGTTTTTTGAAAAAATGCTTTCTCTTCAAAAAAGTTTGCCGCTAAAACTTTACGCTTTCACTTACTTTTTAACCACACTTACTCCGACTGTATGAAAGGAGGGAGAATATGACTAAAAAAAATGTTGATAAAATCTTAACGATGATTGCTTTTGTCTTACTGTGGGTAACGCAGGGGATGTTTTATTATCTGGAAATCGCTTCTTCCAATAATGTTGTAGTTTATACTGTATTATGCATTTTATGTGTAAGTGTTTTTTCACTCACATTATTCGGCGCAAAATATACCGCTGTTTTTGCGGTCAATTTGGCGGGATTAATCGGTCTTATCTTGATTTATTTAGTTATATACGGAAAAGAAGAACTCATTTATTTTGCTCCGTTAGTTTGTTTTGCTCCGCTTCTTTTTTTGAATAACAGTTATCTCGCAAAAGCGGATGAAACAAAGAAATCTGCAGTTGAACAGGTGGGGTATGATTTATTTTGCATCTTGCCGCTTATGATGTTGGTGCTGATAATTTTCGGGCTTTTTAGAGAATATGTGTATTTTGAAAAAGGACAAATTTATTTTATTTTTATCGGTATCTTGGTTGCTTCATTATACTTTTTCTCTGCTAAAAGAAAAAAAGATTTTAATGGTAGTGCAAAAGGAAAAAGGAAAATCGTTCAATCACGCTTTTCCTTTATGATGGCAGGCATTTTAATCATAGAAAGTTGTTTGTATTGTGTTATTTATCGTTTATTGGTTTTGTCAAGTTCGGTTATGCTGCTTTGGACTCTTGTATATGTTTTCTTATACAAATTTGAAAATCCTGTTTGCGTGAATGTGCTCGAAAAAATAAAGAACAGGTTTAAGATATTTTTGAATTCAGAATGATTCGTTGCATTTTTTATTTTTTGTGCAAAACACCCAATTATTTTAATTTTTTTCTATAATTCAAATAATTACTTTTATCATAAAATATTATATAATATTATATGGATATTATTATTTTCGAGTTTAGTTCACAAAACCGAAAGGGGGCTTTCCTGTGAAGGCTAAATCATTATTTAAAAGAGAAACTGCTTTTCTTTTGGTAGCGGTACTTCTCTTTAGCATTTGGGTGTTCGTATCGCCCAATTCCACCTCTGCTACAGCAGGCAATTACACCATCTCGATTGATGCTATTTCGCAAAATGATGGTGACTGTAAAGGCATGGATGTTGTTGTATATTATAAACCGAACAACGGCACCGGTACCCAAACGAGTAAAAGTATTTACTCAAGAAGTGATAATTTCACTTTTGACGGCACGGGTAATGATGACAGAAACAATGTTTCCATTGCCGGTTTTCCGACCAAGGTGGAGTATAAACTGAATAAAAGGGGCGGCGCTTATTCTATGGGTACCTTAAAAGGCTATGCGAATATTACCATTAATGGTACCTCTATGGGCAGTACCAGCACTATCGATACTAATTCCGAGGGCTGGCATACCGCTACATGGACTGCAACCAGCACGCAATATCCTTACGCAAAAACTGCCGATTCGTTCTCGGTTTCGCCTACCAACGTAACGATTCCGGACGGCAGCACAAATAAAACCGCCACGGTAAGCATCGGTACGGTGAAAGACCAATACGGTGTGAATTGGTACCAAGATGGCGACGGTGTGAGTTTATCAGCTACCGGTGTTTCGGCAAGCGGTAAAACCATTACCATAACAAAAGATGCCATGGTGAGCAGCTCGCCTTACTATAAAGACATCACACTCACCGCAAAGTGCGGCTCTACCAATTTGTCAAATACCTGCACATTGCGCATTACTAACCCGTCTTATACGGTTACTTGGCACTGGCATGTAAACGGTAATAATTCGTCCACATGGGGCGGCAGTACAACATCGACCGGCATTTACTATAACCAAACGCCATCAGTACCCTCCGGCGCAACAAGTGTGACCAAATAC
>JAFRJB010000059.1 GCA_017432485.1 Clostridia bacterium | reverse complement strand
GTACTCATTAATATTTAATACGCGCAGCGTATCTCATCGCACGCAGTGCGATAGCATACTTTGTATATCACCAGTTCTGTCAAGAACGGATATCATTGAAAAAAGCACGCAAAAGCGTGCTTTTTTCAAATCTATATATTGACCAAAAACCTTAATGATATATCGCTATGCGATATGATATACAGCAAAAGCTGTATGATATATTTTGCTGTTTGCAAAATATGATATAATATCCGTTCCGACATACGCGCAGCGTATCTCATCGCACGCAGTGCGATATCATACTTTGTATATCACCCGTTCTGTCAAGAACGGATATCATTGAAAAAAGCACGCAAAAGCGTGCTTTTTTCATGGCCCGCCCGAGAGGAATCGAACCCCTATTCCAAGAACCGGAATCTTGTGTATTATCCGTTATACTACGGGCGGAAATTATTCAACTTTATTATTATACTGTTTTCTTTTTAAAATGTAAAGCCTTGATAAAATCTTTCAGTCCATATCATTGACAACTTTTTACCAACAACTTATAATTAATCTGAGGTGATAAAATGGCTGAAAACAAATTAGTTGATTTATCTTTTGAATTGGCAAAAACGATTGTAAATATGATTGATAATATTACTGTTACAAAAAGTGCTTATATGGTCAATCAATTAGCAAGATCAGCAACATCCATCGGAGCAAATATTTATGAAGCGCAGTATGCACATAGCAAACCGGATTTTATTGCAAAACTCGAAATCGCTTTAAAAGAAGCAAACGAAACCGATTACTGGCTAAAGCTCTTAGTTCAAACTAATAGAATTTCCGAAGAAGAATACAAAAATGCTGAAAAACTATGTGGAAATCTGCGAAGACTATTGATTGCTTCTTGCTCCACCGCAAAAGCAAATTTAAATAATAAAAACTCCAAACCTTGATTACAGAAATAACATATTGAGTTATAATGATTTAAGGCACTCTCTATTTGAAAGCGCCTTCTTAATGATATATCGCTATGCGATATGATATACAGCAAAAGCTGTATGATATATTTTGCTGTTTGCAAAATATGATATAATATCCGCTCCGACATACGCACAGCGTATCTCATCGCACGCAGTGCGATATCATACTTTGTATATCACCCGTTCTGTCAAGAACGGATATCATTGAAAAAAGCACGCAAAAGCGTGCTTTTTTCTACATTCCTCCCGGACCGCCTTGCATGCCGCCCTGCATGCCGCCGGGGCCTCCCATGCCGCCCATACCGCCGGCAAATTGGTTGGTCAGCTCGCTGACCTGCTCGCCGTTGACAGTGACTGTGCCGCCATTGAGTTCGCCTGTGCCGTCATAGTCAAAGGGCGATTGTGCGGTGATGTCGATGGTGCCGCCGTTAATTGCCAAATTGCCGTTGGTATCCATCGCATCCGTGTCGCCCTGCCCCATGTTGATGGTCAGTTTACCGCCGTTGACGGTAATGCTCGGGGTCACGCCGCTGACTTTCTGCCCGGCGTTGATGCCGTCGTCTGTCGCTTCTATACTAACCGTACCGTCATTCATCACGACCACGGTCGCTTCAAAACCTTCGCGGGCGCTGCTGCTAATAGTGCCGCCGTCAATAGTCAAGGTGTTGTCGGCATGGATGCCGTCGTCACCCGCTTGAATCTTAATCGTACCGGAAGCAATTTTTGCATTCTGACCGGCGTGAATGCCGTCATCCCCGGTTTCAAGGGTCAGCTTGCCGCCGCTGATGTTAATATCTGTCTGCGCCTGGATGCCGTCTTCATCCGCATCAATCGTTACGGTGGAGTCCGCAATCGCAATGTAGCCGCAGTCGCTGTCCGTATCGTTAGTTGAGCGCAAACCGTCGCCGTTTGCTGTCACATTCAAGGTCGCTTTCTTTACAGTTAAGCTGTCTTTGCCGTTGATGCCGTTATTCTTCGCGGCAACGCTTAATGTGCAGTTCTCAATACTTAATGTATCTTTACTGACAATGCCGTTGTTGGCGTTGCCCGTCACCTGCAGGCTGCCGCTGCCGGCAATGATTAAATCATCTTTGGCAAAAATGCAGGCATTGGGTTCTTCATCTGCTGCGGAAGAGTAACTGTCTTTATAACTGTAAGTGCTGCCGTCACTCAAAACATTGGTGCTGCCTTCCTGCAAATAGAGCGTGGCGGACTTCG
Source organism: Clostridia bacterium (assembly GCA_017432485.1). Classification (GTDB taxonomy): domain Bacteria; phylum Bacillota; class Clostridia; order Oscillospirales; family Acutalibacteraceae; genus RUG714. The sequence continues at coordinate 4,439 of JAFRJB010000059.1, read as the reverse complement.
CGCTGTAAACAAATATGGGCGCCGTTTCGGAACTTGTAATGTCTACCCCGTTTAAGATAATGGTAACATTTTCTTTTTCGGCATCCACCACAATGTTGCCGTCTGTGAGCGTACCGCTGACAAGGTAGGTGCCCGCGGCGTTAATGACGAGTGTCGAGCCATCTGCCTTCGCACCGCTGCCGTCTACGGTAATGCTCGTTTTATTTAAGGTGACTTTCGTGGCACCCTCGGCATCCACTGTCACATCGCTTGCCTGTGCCGCTGCCGTGGTCGCCTCGGTGGTTTCTTCTTGTGTGTCCTCTTTCTTTGCACAAGCGGCAAATACGCCGATGAGCAAGAGCAGAGAGAGTATAATCGGTATGATTTTTAACCCTTTATGATTTTTTATCTTTCTAAACATCTTACTATCCTCCTGTCTGAAATTCGGGTTGCCTGCAACCCTTTCGTTTGAGTGCATTGTAAAATGCGAACCTAAATTCTACCTAAAGAAAAGCCTTTAGGTTCTCTTTAGGTTGGCTCGCTATACTGTGCACAACGAAGGGCAAGAGACATCGAGCCCCACAAGGAGGTCTTTGATATGAATACCATTCAAAACAACTTCAAGCGCTATGAGAAGAAATTCTTCCTCACTCCCGCGCAGTACCGCTTATTTACCCAAAAAATCGCGTCATTCGTGCAAGCGGATAAATATGATAAATATACCATTTGTAACCTCTATTATGATACCGATTCCTACAGCCTCATCCGCGCTTCGATTGAAAAGCCGGTTTACAAAGAGAAGCTGCGCATCAGAAGCTACGGCACACCGGGCGAGCGAGATAAAGTATTTGTAGAGCTAAAGAAAAAATATGAAGGTGTGGTTTACAAACGGCGCGTAACCACCGCGCCCGCCCTGGTCGAGCCGCTGCTAAGAGGTATTCGCAGTGCCGAAGACAATGCGCAGATTTGTAAAGAGCTTGAGTATTTCCAAACCTTTCACCACACCGCGCCCAAAGTTTTTATCGCTTACGACAGGCAGGCGTTTGCAGGGCGGGAAAACCCGGAGCTTCGCATTACGTTTGACACCAACCTGCGCTACCGCCTTGATCACCTCGACTTAAGAGAGGGCGACTACGGCGACCCGATTTTGGATACCGACAAAATTTTAATGGAAATCAAAATCCCGGGCACCTGCCCGCTGTGGCTGAGTAACATTTTAAATGAGTTGCAGATTTATTCGACCTCATTTTCCAAATACGGTACCTGTTACCGCGAACATATTTTAAAACCCAATTCCAAACTTTATGCAAAGGAGATGCGTTACAGTGCTTAGTAATATTCTTAGTTTTTCTTCGATTATCGATTCTCAAATTACCCTTTCCACCTTTTTAATCTGCTCGGCGGTGTCGCTGGTGCTCGGCATCCTCACCGCGCTGGTCTATAAATTCAAGAGCCGCTGCTCGCAGTCCTTCGCCATCACCCTGGCGGTGCTGCCCGCGATTGTGCAGGTTGTGATAATGCTTGTCAACGGCAATATCGGTGCCGGCGTGGCGGTAGCAGGTGCATTCTCGCTCGTGCGCTTTCGCTCCGCACCGGGAACTGCCAAAGAAATCGGCGCCATCTTCCTTGCGATGGCAATCGGTCTTGCGACCGGGATGGGCTATGTCACCTTAGCGGTGCTGTTCTTTATCATTGTAGCGGGCTTTATGCTGGTGCTCAACTTCATCAAATTCGGCGAGAAAAACGCCAACGAGCGCGTGCTCAAAATCACCATTCCCGAAAACCTCGACTACGAAGGCATTTTCGATGATTTGTTTGCCGCGTATACCAAGCATGCAACGCTTGAAAAAGTCAAAACCACCAATATGGGCACGCTCTACGAACTGCAATATGATATTGTGCTTAAAAGCAATGAAATCCCCAAGAAATTTATTGATGAACTGCGCTGCCGCAACGGCAACCTCAATATCACCTGCAACCGCCCGGGGCTCAAAGAGGCGCTTTGATAATGCGGAGTTCGGAATGCGGAATGCGGAATGAAAGGTGGCGAAGCTATGCTTCGCATTATAATGTGCCGCTTAGGCAAGAGGCAACAGGGCAGCGGTCAATGACCGCTGCATGATATGCGCCGACGGCGCATGATATATTTTACAAAACAAAATATGATATACCGCAAGCGGTGTGATATATCGGCTTTGCCGATATGAAGGGCGGGAACACCCGCACCCGATTTAAATATGTTGCAAAGCAACGCATTGGAAAGGCGCGTTCGCTTTTGCGAACTCGCGACTAAACACTGAACACCGAACACTAAATACTGTTCGCGCAGCGAACCGGTGTTGCATTATGGTCATATTTCCTATATAATAAAACCATCTTATCAAACTTTTCGAAGGAACACAAGACCCATGAGATTACTGATTGCAGAAGACGAATTGGATTTGGCGGAAGCGCTCACCGCGTTTTTCGAGCACAACCGCTTTACGGTCGATGCCGTGCACGACGGGCTCTCGGCGTATGAATACGCCTGTATGGACAGCTACGATGCCATCATTTTGGATGTGATGATGCCGAAGATGGACGGCATTGAAGTGCTGCGCAAGCTGCGCGAAAAAGGCGACCGCACCCCGATTATGATGCTCACTGCCAAAGCGCAAAAGGATGACCGCATTGTCGGCTTTGATGCAGGGGCAGACGATTACCTGCCCAAGCCCTTTGAAGTCGATGAACTTTTAAGCCGCGTGCGTGCGATTTTACGGCGGCGCGAGGAGTACCGCCCGAGTGCACTGCAGTTCGGCGATATTACCTTAACACCCGGCAGCGACATGCTCACCTGCTCTACCGGAAAATCCGTGCGCCTGAGCGGGCGCGAGTACCAGGTGATGGAGCTGTTTTTGCAGTCGCCCAAAACCGTTATTTCGGCTGAGACCGTAATGGAGCGCGTGTGGGGCTGGGATACAGATGCGGAAATCAATGTCGTCTGGGTGCATATATCCAATCTTCGAAAGAAGCTCAAAAGCATCGGTTCGCGCGTGTGCATCAACGCCAACCGCGGGCTGGGCTATGTGATGGAGGTCTCGGATGATTAAACAACTGCGTAAGCGATTTATCACTGTTTCGATTGCCGCGGTCGCGGGCGTGATGCTTCTGCTGTTTGCATCGCTGAATATTGTCAATTATATTTCGACCACCAAAAAGCTCGACAATACCATCGAAATGCTTACTGCCAACCAAGGCACCATTCCCGATTTCGGCGAAGACAGAGGCGGCGAACCCAAGCCCGAAGGCGAGCGCGATTTTCGCGGGCAATTTAATAAAGAAACGCGCTTTGATACGCGCTTTTTTACCATTACTTACGATGAAAACGGCAAGGAACTCGGCAGCGATTTGGAAAAAATCGCCGCTGTCACGCAAGAGGATGTTGCCGACTATATTGCCATCGCGCAAAACCACGGCGCGGGCAACGCCTACACCGGCGACTACCGCTACAGTGTTTCGCAAAATGACGACGGCAGCTACACGGCTATCTTTGTGCACGCCGAGCGCGAATTAAGCTCGCTTAAAACCGTGCTCTTTGCTTCACTCGGTGCGACAATCGGCTGTATTCTGCTTATTAGTGTTCTCATCATTCTCTTTTCCAAAAAAGCGATGGAGCCTGTGGCGGAAAGTTACCAAAAGCAAAAGCAGTTTATTACCGATGCGAGCCACGAGCTCAAAACGCCCATCACCGTCATCGGCACCAGCTTGAGTGTGCTCGAGATGGAAGTCGGCAAGCAAAAGTGGATTGATAAAGCCAAAGCCCAGTGCGACAAATTGCGCGACTTGGTCAACTCTTTGGTCACCCTCTCCAAGATGGATGAGGAAACACCTCTGCAAAAGAAAGATTTCAATATCAGCGAAGCGGTGGCGGAAACGGCAGACTCCTTTGCGGACTTTGCCGCCGAAAGCGGGCACCCGCTGCAAAGCGAGATTGCACCGGCGCTGACCTACTGCGGCGATGCCTATGCCGTGCGCCAACTCGCTTCCATATTGATTGAAAACGCGATGAAGTACGCAAGCGAAGGCAGCCCGATTGCCATCACGCTCCAAAAGGGCAAAAAGGGCATTGTCTTCACCACGACCAACCAATGCGACAACCTCGATACAAGCGAACTCGATAAGCTCTTTGAGCGCTTCTACCGCGCCGACAAAGCGCGAAGCGGTGAGAAAAGCGGCTTCGGCATCGGGCTCTCGATTGCCCGCAGTATCTGTGAGGCACACGGCGGCTCTATTCGCGCCGAAAGCCCCGATGGCAAGGCAATCACCTTTACAGCGATATTGAAATAAATATCCACCCGCATAGCGGGTGGTATTTCATTTTCGGGCATAGCCCTAATATTACTGGCGGCGCACAAGTGCGCTTTTTATTGGCCTGCCAGCCATGCAACTGTTACTTACTACCCGTTGAACGGGTCCCGTGG
>JAFRJB010000058.1 GCA_017432485.1 Clostridia bacterium | reverse complement strand
TCCATCACCTGTTCAAAACCATCGGCATCAATCTTTGCCACCAGTTTAGCTCTTTGCGCCGCTTCGGTGCTGCTTAAAGGTCTGCCGCCAATGACTGTGGCATTTCTCTCACCATAGCCGCTCTCATCAATACCGTATTCAAATGCTTTTTTCTTTACGGCACCGATCAAACTATTTCTCGCATTAATTGCAAATGTTTTTAACGCGTTTTTGTTCATTAGTTTTCCTCTTTTTCGTGGTTCGCTATTTGCGGTTTTTTGGCTCGTGTTGCTTAGGATTTATCCTCTCCGAATCCCGAACCCCGGAATCAAACCTTCCCCAGCAGATCGCCGAGTTTGGCGTAGTTTACCTTCACACCGTCATCTAAATCAATTTCAATCATTTGGTCTGCCATATGGTGAACAACTTCTTCATAGAGATTGATTTCATGCAGCTGGTCGCCAAGCCTTTTTAGTTGTTTATTAATCCTGCCGCGCTCGGCATTACCGGCAGTGTTTAAATCTGTTTCCAGATTTGCAATTTGCATGCGGTATTTTTCTTGCAATTCGTGCACATAATCTGTGCGAAGGCGCGCCACCAAATCCGGTGTGTAGCGATGTAAATACATCAGTGCTTTGAAACCGTTTTTCTTGCCGGAATCAAAGAGCCAATAAATCGGGCGCTTTTGGTATGTTTTGATGTGGTCTTTATAGAACCCGCTCAAAAAATACTTGCGAATCACTTCTCGCGGTGTACCGCTGCCGCCGAGAGCATCGGCAATGAATTTGAGATTAGCTTCGAGCGTTTCTTCGCCATAAGCCACTTTTACAAATTCTACAAACCTGCTGACAATATCATCTGTAAAATACTCATCTTCGGTAATAGGAATAATATTTTCCGAATCTACACCGAAGCGCGCAGCAGTGTTATCACCGCCCTTGAGATAATACCTGTCGCCCACTAACTCAAACTGTTCGCCAAAATCACCGCCGGCAAACACAAGCCCCTCTTTTTCCAAGGAGTATCTGCCGAACATGCAACCGACCGCGTAGGAAATAAGCGATTTAATCTCCCTTTGCAAATCCGCCTTGCGCACGGTTACATCCTTATCTTCCACTTCGGGAGTCAATTCATCCTGCAAGCCGTAAATATCAATGAAGATGCGATTGAGTTCTTCTTCATTGGCTTTTAACTGATTGAAGCGTGCTTCACACTCCGCTTCCCATTCTTTATATTTATCTGCGATTAATCTTGCCACGATGACACTGTTCCTTTCATAATTCTGTTCCACTCTTTTAGTAGTTTTTCCTTATTCTTTTTGACATATTTTTTTGCTTCCTTTTGCTTGGAAGGCGTTTTAAAGTTTCCTTCACAATGATAATCTTTTAATGACACTTGAATTGTTTCACCTGAATAACTTACATGTACATGTGGAAAAAATAAATGACATTTCTCTGAGGTCTGAAAAAAGAAAACCAACCCATCCTGACGTGCAAACTCAACCGCATTTTGCGGAACAGCCACCTCAGAAAAGACTATTTCCGTGTTATCCTCTAAAAGATTTTCATCGAAAGGCAACCATTTTCCTTCTTTAATCAAGTGCAGATTTTCCTTGTTATTAACCGAATATCCTGCATTTTTATAATGCATTATAATTGTTTCGGTTATATCTTCCGCAATTACTTCGGAATACTTTACAGATTTAATTAGAATTCTTTTAAGATTATCAATGTACCGTAAGTAAATCACTTTCTTGCTTTTCCTCTAAAGTCTTCTTTTCAATTTCTAACTGTTCTTCTATAATTGCCTTCCAGAGCTTTAAAATATTCTCTGACACCATTATTCGTGCTGTATCTTTATTTTTGCTCTTATCATAGTCTACAAAAAAAATATAATTTCCTTTTTTCTTTCTCCAAACATAAATATTCCCATGTGCAAAAGCATTGCGGATATGCCTCAAAAGAGCGTGCAGTTTGTTTTCGTTTTTATACCGGTCTATAACCATGCATGAATTTTCAAAATCCATTTTTTCTTCATTTAGTGAAAAATCATTAAAAGAGGTTTTTTGAACTCTTTTTATCACTTTGACCTTTTGTTTTAAACCTGTCTGTTTAACCATCTTGTCAAATAGTTTATCTGCATCAGAATCAGACAAGCAAGTTTGTGATTGTGCACTGTCAATATTTGGCGCATAATACATATAGTATTTAGCAATGTTCTGAAAACCTCTAATTCCCGTTTCAAAAGGCGTTGTATTACATTCTTTATAATTCTTCTTTTTTGACATTAACTTAATACCCCGAAAACAAGATCACAATCTAACTCTGCTCTCGCAACCTGCAACTCGCAACTCGCAATTAAATCAGCGGATGCTTTTTAAAATCCCAAGATGTTTCAAATGAATCCCAATCTTGTTTAGACGATTCAATACAGAAATTTGCAATATTATCTATACATGCTTCACTTTTATTACTTAAATACGGAACAGAAATAATATTCATTACTTGATAGTTAATCGTTGGGTTTGTTATATCAAAAAACAACTGTGAAAACTTCGAATTAAGAAGTGCACAAATATATTTAGACGATACTGTAGTGCTCGGAAAAATACTGGAGCCGGCAACATCCCATAGTGCACCTTCTGTAAAATACCTTGCAGAAAAAGTTCCGGAAGTGATAAATGACCACGTTACACCTTCTCTAAAATAGTAATCGCTATTTTCCGTTCTGGCTCTTGTCAGCTTTCTTCCTTGGTCGATCCATCTCAATACATGTTCGTTGTTTCCATACCATCTTCTATAACCACCGCCTTTGTTATAAGGCACCCACACATTGTTATAGCGAGATTTATCTATATTTGAAACATTTGTATATAGTTTATTTTTTGAAATTTCATGCCAAAATCTCAAGTAGTAATTATTATCTCCTGTAATAATTCCTTGAAATGAATAGCCGACTTCACCAAGAGGAACTGAAGCATCGAAAACAGAAAGAAACGACTTACTTACCCAATAGGCAATCGGTGAACCGGGGATTGCTTTAAAGTTCGATTGATTTACTTCAAAAAAGTAGCCGCAACTACTATCTGCAAGTGCTTCAAGTGCCTTTGTTTTTTGAAATTCCATATCGCCTTTAAAGCCTTCAAGACGGATATACGCACCCTTCTCTTCTTTGCTATTTGAAAGCACAAAAGTCATCACATCTACAGTTGCCTCTTTGAAGAATGCACCCTTGGCAATTTGTATCAATGAGGAGATGCTTTTATTATCAATGATGTATAGCCTTAATTTTTCGTAGGACTGAATGAACATCCAAACATTTGGTGTCATATATCCCATATAACCGTTTTCAACAGTCAAATCAAAACAGTGGCGCATAAAGACACTGAACATATCGCCCTTAAAATCAGCATAGTTTTCAAGAATATACTTTTTCAAATAATCATCGTATTTATTCAAATATGGCGGGTTTGTATCCACAATTGTATATCGCTGCGCCATAATGATAGCCTGCTTTAACAATGGTTTGAATTCTTCAGTTATTTCTGTTTGATATGTAGCGGAAACCATGTCTTCATAAACAGAATATTCAATGGCTTCCACTTGCTTCTCAAGCATTTTCAACTGATCTAACGGTGTTTTGATGATAAGGATTGAGCCATATTCTTTCGCATCGAAAAACTCCTCAACCAATCTTCTGGCAATGACTCTATTCTCACCGAACAGCGAAAGGTAATCATAACTTGATTCTTTGTAAGTTTCCCGAATGGCGCAAAGGTTATACTGCACATTTTGTGTCAATATTCTGCGGCTGAAAGACCTTGCCTTCATCATCACCGCAAAGTAAGCGAGTTGATAAGCTCTCTCATCAATATCGATGCCGTAGAGATTGTTTTCTACAATAGATTTTGCAGCATCTCTTTCATTCCAGCCGCACTCAAGGTAAATCTGCATTAAAACATCAAAAGCATATACCAAGAAATGACCGCTGCCCATACAGGGGTCATAGAAAGTGATGCTTTCAGGAGTTACTGTTTTTTCAACCGTCTTGAAGTCACTCGGTTGAACATAATACTTTAGCTTTGCTTTAAGGGGTGAATTTGGATTTCTTTCAATCCAGTATTTACCGAGAGAATTATCAATAATATATTTCACAACCCAGTCGGTAGTAAAAAGCTGTGTTGCCGCAGGGACATCTTCTTTTTTGATAGCTTTGGCCGTTTTAATATCAATAATAGCTTTATGCTTCTCAGAAATGTAATACTGATACAACCAACCGATCACCTGCACCTGGTCCAGCCAGTCCTCTTCCGGAATGCTCTCCACCATTTCGGCTAATACACCGGTTTTTAAGAGCAGGTTTGAGGGAAACAGCAATTCGGTATAATCGCTGATTTCTTCAAACATTGCGGGAAGCACTGCGTGCAGTGCATTACACTGCGCTATA
>JAFRJB010000057.1 GCA_017432485.1 Clostridia bacterium | reverse complement strand
CAGCAGTTTTTGCTAAGTAGTTTTATTCGAATAAGGGAGATAATTTTTCTTGCATACTTGCCGTATTCAAGAGGAATTATATCACTTAGGCGGATGAAAAAACAACGCAAAAACCAAACTTCGTTACAGGCACTCACCTTTGATGCTTCGCTTTTTTTCTTTAATAATTAAACATACAATATCCTAAAATATACATATTGACTTTATATAAATAATACGCTACAATATATAGTGATAATTTATGTGCGGTATTTTGTTTTCTGCACTTGGAGGGAATTAGAAAATGAAAAAGATTTTCAAAAAGAGCTTAGCTTTTCTTTTAGCCATCATTATGCTCTTAACGATTACAGTGCCTGTCTATGCCAAGGGCGTTGATAAAACACCTGTTATCGTCATACCCGGTGTTCTCAACACCCCGATTATCAGAGAAAACGGGCAAGAAGTTTTATTACCGGATTTGAGCAATCTTACTGATGAACAGTATGAGCAGATTATTAATACGCTCAAATATATTCTCAAATTACAGGATAACAAAGATTATAACGGCGCCACCGCTAAATTAATTGATTTGTGCGAAATGATTTTAGATGGTGCAGCCTGTAATCCCGACGGTACATCCAAATACCCGACCCATGTTATCAAAAATTATAATAACTACAATACGGAAAGCAGAGCCAACGAAGCGATCGGTTTAGCTGCTTCTAAATACATCGGTAAAGAAAACACCTATGTTTTCACCTATGACTGGAGAGGCGAAATCATTGATATCGTTGATAACGAGTTAGCTCCCTTTGTGGAAAAAGTTAAAAAGGATACCGGCTCCGATAAAGTCAAGATTGCCTGTGTTTCTATGGGCGGTGCCGTTACCAGTGCTTACCTGAACCGCTACGGTGACAGAAACGATGTTAAAAAAGTTGTCTTTGTTTCCAGTGCCGCTACCGGTGTGGAGTTTGTCAACAGCTTGCTTGAAAAAGACATTACTGTTGTGCGCGAAGCAATTGCACCTTACTTTAAGGCATTTACCGATATGCCTGTTCCGGTTTTAGCAAGTGCTATCAGCGGTTATTTAGAGCAGATTGTCGGCGGTATGCTTGATTCTCAATTAGACCAATTGTGGAATGAATTCCTGCAGCCCTTCTGCCTGAACTTCCCCGCTGTTTGGGAATTGGCAGAGCACACAAAGAAAATTGACCAGCAGTTAGAAGATTACAATGTCAGCCCTGCCCTAAAACAAAAAGTGAAGGCATACTATGACATTCAAGACAATTACAATAAGACTTTAGATAAGTTACAGGAAAAAGGTGTGGAAATCTGCTTTACTTCCAACTACAATTTGGTAGGCGTTCCCTTCACTTCGAAAGCAATGGTTTCCAACTCCGACTTCTTAATCACAACCCGCCAAACCTCCAATGGCGGTACTGCAGCGGATTTATTCACCACACTCGGTGATAATTATCAGCAAAAAGTTAAATCCGATAAAAATTATGTTTCGGAAGACAATATCATTGATGCTTCCACCTGCTACAGCCCCGATAAAACCTGGTTTATCAAGAATTTGGTACACGCCATTATTACAGATGGTGATATGCACTCCAAATTTGTTGCCTGGCTGGTTGTCAATAATGACACAACGATTGAAACAGATGAAAAGTACCCGCAATTCTTAGAGAATACGAAAGTTAAGGATGAAAACGGGAAAGAATACTATGACTTTGTTCCTGTTGAAAAAGTTGTTATTGAAGACCCGGCAGAAAAAGGCGCCAACGGTCAATATATCTCCAGCGCCGTAACAGTTTACACTTACTCACAGATTACTGCTTTAGGTTGGGCGCTGATTGCAGCAATCGTCGCATTGATTATTATCTTAATTGCCAAGAAGAAGGGCGGCAAGCCGCAAATTGAAGGCGTATTGACAAAAGAAGAAATCAAGGCACTGCCTAAGAGCGAAAGAAAGGCTGCCAAGAAGCAAAACAAGGCGCGCATCAAAGAGTGGAAGAAAGAGCAAAAAGCTGCTAAGAAGGCGCGTAAAGCCGAGCTTAAGGCAATGCCCAGAGCAGAGCGCAAAGCTGCCATTAAAGCTGACAAGGCTGCAGCCAAAGCTGCTAAAAAAGCAGCAAAATTAGCCGCCAAGGAAGCGAAGAAAGCGGCAAAGCTTGCCAAAAAGGCAGCGAAAGCCGCAAAAAAGGCCGCTAACTAATCACGACTTATAAAAAGAAGCGAAGTGTTACCACTTCGCTTCTTTTCCGTTTTCATCAGGCACTGCCTTTGAGCGCTTGCATTTATTTATTATTAATAATATAATAACCTTATGAATAAAGAGCAATTAAGAAAACATTACAAAGCCATGCGGCGCGAAATCACTTCAAAAACACAAAAAAGTGAAAGTATCTGCCGGCAGGTAAAAAGTCTGCCTGATTGGCGCACAGCGGCTGTGGTGGGGCTTTATGCTTCCCTGCCGGATGAAGTCGATACCGCACCGCTCATTAGCGCAGCGATTCAAGCCGGCAAAACGGTTTGCCTGCCTAAAGTCAACGGGAAAGAAATGCAGTTTTACCAAATCGCACCCGACTGCGCCTATACCGCCGGTGCCTTCGGTATTCGCGAGCCTTGCTCTGATATATTGATAGACAAAGACCGTATTGATATCATGATTGTGCCGCTCTTAGCGGCAGATGAAGCGCACTACCGCCTCGGTTTCGGCGGCGGCTATTATGACCGCTATTTAAGGGACTATAGCGGCACAAGCATCGGCATTGGTTTTTGCGAGCAGCTCTCACCCACTCCCCTCCCTCACGAAGCACACGATATAGCATTGGAGTTCCTAATAACCGACAAATAATACTCTGCTCACGCAGATTTGTTGTAAAGAAAGGAGCCTTATTATGTATAGAAGCAAATGGAAAACGGCAGGTATTATTCTGTGTGTTGTTTTCATTTGTATTTTAATAGGTATACCCATAGGTTGTTTTTTGGGATTAAGCGGTGTCTTAGCAAAACCAAAAGTAATTGATGATGTCACTAAATACGAAGAGTGTATTGACAGCAGCGGTAAAGGCAAATATGCCGTAAAATGGATGGAAGATACTATTTTCCCGGCTACTGTCAGTAATAAAAAAGTACGTGATTTTCGTTTTATTTATTATAATCCCTTCGATGCACAGTATCTGGCTTACTTAGTAGTAGACTATAAAAAAAGTGAATACGAAAGTGAACTCAAACGATTACATAAGGAAGGTATAAATCGCTTTGAAGGTTATTGGGATGTGACCGGCTTCTAAAAAAACTACACGCTGTTAGCCATGAATGCAGACAGTTACAACGGTTTTGTTTACGCAATAAAGGATAACGCTGTTACTGAAACTAACCGGGTGATTTATGTTGAGATTATCTTCTGCAATTATTTTTTAGATTTGGAATATGAAAAATATATTCCCCAAAAGTATTTACCGCCGGGGTTTAACGCGCATATGGATAACCCCTATCAAACCAAAGAATTTGAAAAAATTGACGCCACTATGCAAGAAGATGAAAAATACCTTGAAGAAATAGATAAAAACAAGTGGTGGATACCCTTCGCTAATAACTGAACGATAAAAAAGCACCTTGCAGAGGTGCGATAAAGAAGGTTTTTGCGGTACAGTTTAGCGACTGTGCCGCTTTTCTTTGGTCTTAAAAACCCCCGGTTCTACCGGGGGTTTATATCTGCGCTTAAGACCAAGAAAAATCAGGCGGCATCGCTGCCGCCTGATAGAAAGTCAGTTTATTCTTTTTATACAACTTTCACCGAACTCATTCCGTAATTCGCCGCCAGCAAGGCGGTGGAAATATCAGCTACCGTAATCATCCCGTCGCCGGTCAAGTCCATATTCGCATTGTACTTGCCGTAGTTGGCGGCGGAAAGCAGCCGCGAAGTATCTGCAAAGTCAATGACATCATCGCTGTTGACATCCCCAAGCGGGAGTGCGAGTGCATTGGTGTTCGTCACGGCACCGCTTGCGGTGTCATACTCACCGAGGTAGATGGTCAAGCAGTTCTTTTGCTTGGCGTAGACTCTGTAAACGCCGCCCTGCACATTGTCTTTGTTAAAGTTACCGTCTGCCGCGGAAACGGTTAAGGTCATCGTGTCGCTCTTAAAGGTGAGCGTGGTGCTTGTGCCTGCAAACGCCGGCACCTTGTAGCGAATGGCGGCAAAGTCTGTCGCGCCGTAGTGCATGGTGGCGCCAAGCAGCGGGTCGTTACCGGTGCTGCTTATCGTAACCGCATTCCAGTCTGAAGCCGTACCCTCATAGAACACATCCGTTAACGCGCTGCAATAGACAAACGCGTTATCAGCTACACTTTCAAGGCTCTTCGGCAGTGTCACGCTTTGCAATGCTTTGCAATACCAGAAGGTGCTCTTCCCGATTGTTGTCACACCCTTGGGAATGGTGATGCTTGTGAGCGCATAGCAGGCGCTGAAGGCTTCCTTGCCGATGGACTGCACACTTTCGGGGATATTGATATCCGCAAGCAGGAAACAAAACGCAAAGGCATCTTTACCGAGGCTTGTTACGGTGCTCGGCATTCTGACCTTTTCCAATTTTAATAACTGTGTAAAGACATTATCCCCCACGGTGGTAACACCGCTTTCAACCACAATTTCTTTAATTTTCGGGTTGTTATTATACGGTGACGGGTTTTCCATCATATCATAGTCATACATGGCACCCGTGCCGCTAATTGTTAACAATCCTGTTGTTTCATTCAAAATGTAGGTCACGTTTTCGCCACAGCTGCCGGTGCGAATGATGTCGCCCGTTTGGGGCTTGACGGCAAGCAGCGGGTCGTTACTGTCTAAAATCTCAACAGCGTTCCAATCGTCCTGCGTTCCGGCATAACCCACGGTTTGCAGGTTGTAGCAGCGAGAGAACGCAGCAGCACCGATTTTTGTAAGCGTGGTCGGTAAGGTAACTGTTTTTAATGCGGTGCAGCTTGCAAAGGTGCTGGTGGCAAGGCTTGTCACACCGCTTGGGATGGCAATGCTTTCGAGGCTCTCGCAGTTACCGAATGCCTGCCCGCCGATACTTGTTAAGCTATTGGGCAGATTAATGCTTTCCAGGCTTTCGCAGCCGCCGAAGGCATATTTGGCGATACCGGTCACCGTGTCGCCGAGTGTAACATTCTCAATCGCTTTGCAATTCCAAAATGCGTTTTCGCCAATGGTGGTAACACCGTTTTCTACAATCACGGTTTTTATCTCATCTTTGAACTCATACCACGGCATGGAGGTGGAAGTAAAGTTATCCATTGCTCCTGCGCCGGAGATGATTAAAATGTTAGTTTCGAAATCAAAACTCCAGTTGACATTCGCACCGCAGGTGCCGCTCACATCATGAATCGCGTAATGCCGCAGCGCGGCGGTAAGCGGGTAATTGCTGCTTTCGATGTTGATGGCTTTCCAATCCACTTTGGAGCCGGCATAGTATACATCCGCCAAAGCGCTGCAATTAAAAAATGCGCGGTAACCGATGTTACTTACCGTGAGCGGCAGGCTGACAGTTTTTAGGGCTTCGCAAAATTCAAATGCTCTTTCGGGAACGGCTGTCACACCCTCGGGAATGTTAACGCTCTCCAAAGCGCTGCAAAGCTTGAACGCTTCTTTACCGATGCTTGTCAAACCGCTGCCAAATGTGAGCGCGGTTAATTTTTTGCAAAGCTCGAAGGCGTCCTTACCGATTTTACCGACACTGTCGGCAAGGGTGACACTCTCTAAATCGGCACAACCGCAAAAAGCATAGTCGCCGATACTTGTGACACCGCTCTCCACCGTAACGGTTTTGATAAAGCCGTAATAGTAAAAGGGAGATTTGTTGTCCGTATCGTTGTAATCATACATATCGCCGGTGCCGCTGATAACGACTGTCTCGGCTTCCATATCCCATGTGTAGTTCACATTTTCACCGCATTTGCCGGTTGCGGTCGTCTCTGCACAGTGCAGAGTAGCAGCGGTAAGGGGGTCATTCTCCGCATCGATAGATATTTTTGACCACTGCGCTTTGGAAGCCGTATAATAAACATCGCTTAACCGGTTGCAGTTATAAAAAGCATAGTTTCTGATATGTTTCATGCCGCTGCCGATTGTGATAGCGCTTAATGCGGAGCAATCATCAAATGCACTGTTTTCAATATCTGTCACACTGTCGGCGAGAGTGACTTCCTCCAAGCCGGTACAAGAGCGAAACGCACTGTCCTCAATCTCGCTCACGCCGTCGGGAATCGTAACACTTTTCAAGGCGGAACATTCCGTAAACGCGCCGTCGCGGATTGCAGCCACATCGCCGCCGATACTGACGCTTGTGATGCCGGTACATTTTTTAAACATATATTTACCGATGTTTGTCACACCGCTTTCAATGATAACGGCTGTGATGCTTTCATCCTCGCTAAAGGGTGAGGGATTGTCGTAAAAATAACTGTAATCAAACATATCGCCCGTGCCGCTGATAGTCAAAACCCCGCTTTCGAGCGAATACGTCACATTTTCGCCGACAGAGCCGGTCACCACGCTGCCCGCATGGTAATGGATGCTAAAAGAGGAAAGGTCGCCGCTGTTCTCGACACTGTTCCACTCTGCCTTTGAGCCGGCATAGTAAATGTCGGTCAGGCTCGGGCACAGCCCGGTGGCATAGGCGCCGATATAGGTGACACTTTGCGGAATAGTAATGCTCACCAAACCCGCGCAGTCCCAAAAAGCGGCACCACCGATGCTTGTGACACCGCTTTCAATGATAACCGCTACAATGTCGCTGTTATCGGAAAAAGGAGATTCGTTTGTATCGTAATTATACATCTCTCCGCTGCCGGAAATGGTGAGGATACCCGTAGCGCTGTCAAAGCTGTAATCGACATTGGTGCCGCAAGCGCCTCTTCCCGTGGGTTCGAAATGCTTGGTGGCGATTTTCAGGTAAATGTTATCTTCACCGATAACGATTTGCTTCCAGTCGCCTTCTGCACCCTGATAATAGACATCGGTGATTTGATTACAATCCGTAAAGGCGTAGTCTTCAATTGTTCTGATGGTATAGGGAAATGTTACGCTTTCTAACGAAGTGCAGTTGTAAAAAGCATAAGTCGTAATTGTTCTCATGCCTTCGGGAATGGTGATGCTTTTTAACGCTGAACAATTCTCAAAGGCATATTGACCAATCGTAGTCAAAGCGGCGGGAAGGGTAATGCTTTGCAAAGAGTTACAGTAGCAGAAGGCATATTCGCCGATATTTGTGACACTCCCGGCGAAAGAAACGGCAGTCACATTCTCACAGTAAGCAAAGGCATAGTCGCCGATTTTGGTAACGCCCGTGCCAACCTCAATGGAGCGAATCTCGGCGCGATAATCATACCAACCGGGGTTGTCCTCGATAAAATTCCACATTGCCCCGGTGCCGCTGACGGTGAGCTTTTTTGTGGAGGAATTGTAGGTGTAGGAGACATTCGCACCGCACTTGCCGCTGTCGGCGGCATGCGCCACCATAGGCACGCAGGTACAGATGCTCAAAAGCATCACGACGCTTAAGATGAGAGATAAAGCCTTTTTCATAATGTCAGCTCCTTTGCTTTTCAATAATATATGTAGCTATTAATATTTTATTTTATTTTAAAAATTTGCAAATAAATTAAAATTATTCATTTTTATAATACCAAATATCTTCACGATTTACATCAGCCAAAAGTATGATTTTAAATAAAAAAAGTGAAAAAAAAGAACCCGACCAACTAACCAAATCAAGATTTGGAGTTGGACAGAACACAGGGTGGGCACTCAAATGCGGAATTCGGAATGCGGAATTCGGAATTAATGGTGGCGCGCTCGTCCAAACAAACTGCACAATAGAAAACATTTGCAAGCAAATGCTTTATGGGATTAAAAATGAATAGATTATTGTCTCTCGCATATTCTTTTCGGTTAATTGATTCGTTTTTTCTTTGCTTGGCGTTAGCCAAGCAGCATCAAAACCAAATAAATTATCTCGAAACCAATAAGCGAGAGATGCCTTGCAGTTTGTATCTGCCTGTTTTTTACAAAGGCAAGGCAAAAAGACGAAGGAATGCTTTCGCATTGCGAGGATTTTTAACGATGTATTTGCGAAAAAGAGGCGATACAAACCAACAATCTATTCACGTTTAATCCCAATGCTCCGTTTGTTTGTCCTCTCCCCAAAAAGTTTTCTGACGAAATACTTTTCGGGGACCCCTTTTTTCGTTGCAAAGCAACGCATTAGAACAGCGAGTTCGCTTTTGCGAACTCGCCTCAGACTGTCGAAAAAGTGGCTGAAACCACACGGATTTATAAATCAGAACACTTTTCGCTTTTCTCGACAATTCCTAAATAGTTTTTAGTAAGAGAAAAATACAAGCATATGCTATTAGAAAATCGCCGTTTTTTACTGAT
>JAFRJB010000056.1 GCA_017432485.1 Clostridia bacterium | reverse complement strand
CGGAGCAAACAAAACAATCCAAGTGAATTGACCGTTTCTTCTTAACCGCTTCTCGGCTCCCCTTGACGAGGGGAGCTGGCGCGCGATTGGCGCGACTGAGGGGTAGAAAAGTCGGTTGAAATCAATGAAAACTTTTTACTCGTAGACCTCGCCAAATCCTTATTTGTGTTACAAATTGTTTACGAATGACAAAAAGCATTGCAAATCGGCAAGCGACTATTTATAATAAAAATTTAGATAAAACTTAAGGATGTTATATGAACGAAAAAAGTTTTGCAAACAGAATAGCGGTCGCCTTTAAGCAAACCGATTTGTTTTTGCTGTTTTTGTGTTTGGTCGCTTCCACCTACGGTATGCTTCTTGTATACAGCGCCACCAAAAACACACTTGTGGAAGGGCAACTGATTTCTTCCGAATTCAAATCGATGGCTGTGGCTGTGCCTATCGGCATTATCGGCGCCATCATCCTTTCTTATTTTAATTATGAGTATTTTGTGAAATTCTTTTGGGTAATCGGTGCAGCGGGCTTGATTTTGATGGTCATTACCATCTTTTTCGGCGTTGCCCCCGATGCCAGGCAAGACTCAAGATGTTGGCTTAAAATCACGGATTCCTTCTATTTCCAACCCTCTGAAGTAGTAAAACTTGCGTTTGTGATTACCTTCGCCGTACATTTAGATGCCGTAAAAGACAGCATCAATTCCATTAAGAATGTCTTATTATTGGGTGTCCACGCGATTGTTCCCATCGGATTGGTTATTATCACGGGTGACGACGGTTCTGCCCTCGTGTTCGGTTTAATTGTATTAGGTATGCTTATCGCAGCCGGGTTACACTGGAGCTACTTCTTAGTCGGCGGACTCGGCGTAGCGGCGGCTCTTCCCCTTGCCTGGTCGACCGGCTTGATTAAGGATTTCCAAAAGAGCAGATTTTTGGCGCTGATTTACTACGATGCGGAAGAATATGCGCGCGATGCCGCCTACCAGCAAAACCAAGCAATTAACGCCATCGGTTCCGGCAAGGTCACCGGCAAAGGGTTGTTTAACGGTACTTATGTGCAAAGCGCCGCTATTCCGGAAGCCAAAAATGATATGATTCTTTCCGTTTCCGGTGAAGAACTCGGCTTTTTAGGCGCGATTGCCGTTATCGGCATTATTGCCATTATTGTTATTAAGATTATGTATAATTCCAAAACCGCTAAAGATGGGCACGGCTATTTCATCGATATGGGTATTGCTTCTATGATTATCGGGCAGACATTGATCAATGTCGGTATGTGCCTGCGCCTGTTACCGGTTATCGGTATCACGCTCCCCTTCTTTAGTGCCGGCGGTTCTTCCAACTTAGCCGTGTATCTGGCAATAGGGGTTGTGATGAGTGTCTACCGACAATCGAAAAAAGCTGATGAATATGCGTTTTCTCCTGCCAATGTCATTAAATTTACCTAAAGAAATAGAGGAAGCTCTGATGCTTCCTCTTATTTTTTTAACTTTTCCACCATCTCTTTATCGGGATTGACATAAAGCGTTTTATAATCGATATAAAACACCCTGCCCGGTATACCGCCCGGTTGGCGCTTGACAAATTTGATGCGGCAGTAGTCGACTGCCACATTCGAAGATTCTCTTGCTTTAGAGTAGTAAGCACCAATACCTGCCGCTTCGACCAAATCCTCTTGCGGGACATCGCGCCCGTTTGTAAACAAAACAGTGTGTGAGCCGTGCACTTCTTTGGTGTGGAACCAAATATCGTTTCCGCCTGCCGTTTTAAATGTCAGTTTATCGTTGGAAAGATTATTTCTCCCCACTTTAACGCTAAATCCGCCGCTTGTTTGGAATAATAAAGGCAGCAATTCTTTCGGTGCCTTCTCTCGCTTGGAAGTTTTCTTTTTTAAATACCCTTGTGCTGCCAATTCTGTTTTAAGCGCGGCAATTTCTTCGGGTGTTTCGGCGCGCTCCAAAATATCAAGAACACTTTCAAGATATTCTAATTGCTGCTCGCCGATTTCAATTTGCTCGCGAATAAAGGTCTGCGCATTTTGTCGCTTACGGTATTCTTTATAATATCGCGCCGCATTCTGTGCCGGTGTCAGGCGAATATCCGCCTCTATTTCAAGCGTTTCACCGGTATAGTAATTGAGTATTTCATAGCGCGAAACGTTATTTTCAAGCGTATGCAGGTTTGCATTGATGAGCTCGCCATATAGTTTATACTTTTCATTATCTTCACTCTCGGCAAGTTCTTTTTTTTGCAGTGACAATTTGCGCGAAATCTTATCGATATTACCGACAATGAGCTTTAACAGCTCGCCGCCGGAAGCATTGCGCTTAATGGTATTTAAGCGGTTTTCATAATATGTGTCCAACAATTCCGAAAGCGACGAAAAGTATTGCTTGCGGCACAAATCGCCGTATTGCAAAATATCGCAAAACGAGAAAGCAATCGCTTTATTCTCATCACTGACCATACAAGGCGCGGGAGTTTTATTGAGCAACTCTTTTAAATGCTCCAGTGCCTGCGCTAAAGGCGCAGTATTTTCTGCGATTTCATAAACAGCCTTTTCTTCGCCATAGGCTTCCAGCGCAACTTCCATGCAGCGAAGCGGTGAAATGCCCTGCATGGTTTTTAAAATGCTTTTAGAAAGCAGTGCATTTTTGTTTTCGCGGATTTTATCAATGATTACTTCAGCTTCTGTGTTCAAAAGGTTGCATTTATCTTGTGCCGGCGGCATCACATAATCCATACCGGGCAATATCTCCCTGACACCGGACTTTGAATGCCCCACGCGCTTCACACTGTCAATAATAACATCATTTTCATCCAAAAAAATGATATTCGAGTACCTGCCCATAATTTCGCAAACAATGCTTAATGCAACTCGCTCACCAAAATCATTGAGCGCTGTAAAGCGAAAGCGCACGATTCTTTCAAACCCGGCTTGCTCAATCGCATCTAACCAAGCTGAAGTAAACTTTTTTCTCAAAAGCATACAAAGCATCGGCGGATTAGCGGGATTGATAAAACTTTGCTCGGTCAAATGCACACGGGCGCTGTCTGCCCGGCAATTTAAGTACAGTTTCTTCACGCCCTGCCTTGTGCGCATAACAAATACCAGCTCTTCTTTCGAGGGCTGGTATATTTTTTCAACGCGAGTATTAAGCAGCTGTGCCGACAATTCACCGACAAGCTGCGAAAGAAACAATCCGTCTAGTGCCATAATCAGATATATGAAATCGGGTCAACCGATTTTAGCCTTAATACTTTTGCATCGGCAAACTCCATAGCAAGCTTGACCGAAATCGTGTTCATCGATAAATCCTCGGTGGTAAAGTGACCGGCATCGATAAGAGTCAAACCAATATCCTGCGCATGTAAAAACTGGTGGTATTTGACATCGGCTGTCACAAAGGCATCTGCCTTCTTGGCGACTTCATCAATAAAATCGGCACCGGCACCGCCGCAAACGGCAATCTTTCTGACATTTTCTTTTGTAGAAACGTATTTAATAAAAGGAATACCGATTTTTTGCTTAATTAAGGTGCAAAAAGCTTGTTCCGGCATCGGGCTCGGCAAATAGCCAAGGCGCAACATATCTCCGCCTTCTTTGGTGGGTAAAACTTCTACTCTTTCCAGTGACAACGCATTGGCAAGCACTTGGTTAACACCATCCTTCGCTTTATCCCACGGCGTGTGCACGGCAATAAGCGCAATGTCATTACGCGCTAAGCGATACACCGGGCTGTCGGCAGGTAAGTTCGAAATCGGATTAAAAATCAAAGGATGGTGGCATACGATTAAATCCACATTATTATTGATAGCTTTGGTAATATTGGTCGGCGTAGCATCTAACATCACGGCGATTTTATTCACCTGCTTGTCGGGGCTGCCGACTAAAAGCCCGCTGTTGTCCCACTCGTCTTGTGAGGCAAAGGGCATTTGTTTATCTAAAAAATCATAAATATGTGCTACTGTTAACATGTGTACTCCTTAACTTCTCTTATTAGTGCTTCTGTTTGTTGCCGAAGTGCTTCGGCATCATTCTTATTTTTGAGTGACTGATGAATTCTTTGCAGGCGCTGCAATTCTCTTTGCCGTTTTTTTTCAAACAGCGGGTGCGTTGTGGCGTTCCCCAACAGTGCCTGCGCCTGACTGATTTGACAATGCTGCCCGCTAAATCGAACCGAAAAAATGCTGTAGAGCTTATCCTTTTCTTCGGCAAAGGTTTCTTCACTGATTGTATAGCCTTTTGCATAAAGATAGTGGCGCAATACATCTGCTTTGGTCATCGGTTGTAAAATGAAATGGTATTTTTCATGGCGGCACCAAGTGCTTTGCTCCAATATTTCGGCAATCATTTCTCCGCCCATACCGGCGATAATCACCGTATCAAACACTTCCCCTTCCATAGCCTTCAAGCCGTTTGAAAGCACAAATGTGACACCGCTTAAGCGGTTATTGGAAATCGTTTGGCGCGCGTTCTCCAGAGGTCCGTTGCGAATATCACACGCAAAAGCTTTTGTAATTTTACCGCTTTGCAGCAAATACGCGGGAATATAGGCATGGTCAGTGCCGATATCGGCAACCACACTCCCCTTTTGAACAAAATCCGCCACTGCCTGCAGCCGCGGGGTTAAAACAACCATAAGATAATCCCTTTCATTATTATTAATATAATAACAAAAAGGGATTTATTTATCAAGTTATATGCTTATTTTTTCCATTTCGTGGCGCAATTTTTTTAAAATGCGCTTTTCAAGCCGCGAGATATACGACTGTGAAATACCGAGTAGGTCGGCAACTTCTTTTTGGGTTTTTTCCTCCTGACCCATTAACCCGTAGCGCATCACCATGATTTCTTTTTCTCTGCCCGAAAGTGCGCTTACTAATTCCAAAAGCAATCTTTTTTCATCTTCGTGCTCTAAATTTTTGTTGACTTCATCGGCTTCACTGCCCAAAATATCCGCCAGAAGCAACTCGTTACCGTCCCAGTCCACATTGAGCGGTTCTTCAATGGAGAGTTCATTGCGTTGGTTGGATATTTTGCGCAAGTGCATCAATATTTCGTTTTCTATACAGCGGCTGGCATATGTAGCAAGTTTAATATTCTTTTCCGGTTTATAAGTTTTTACCGCTTTAATCAACCCGATTGTGCCGATACTGACCAAATCCTCCACCGGCACGCCGGATGACTCGAATTTTTTGGAAATATAGACCACAAGTCGTAGATTGTGCACAATCAGCTCTTTTGAAGCCTCTTCATCGCCCTCGGCAATTCTTCGCAAAACTTCCGCTTCCCTACGCGCACCCAGCGGCGCCGGCAAGCCGGTCACACCGTTCATATAGTGAATATGAGCGCGCTCAAATTTCAACCAGATTTTTCGCAAATATTTCGTTAGTGCAAGCTTTTTCATAAGCACTCCGTTTCTGTTAACAGTTTTGGGTTAAGTATCATATCATACTGCATATCGCAAAACGCCTCACGGCTTTGCGCCACATACACCTGCCGATGCAATATTTCTTTTTTTCCGTCATAAACAGCCATTTTTACTTTAATAGCGTAGAGCATACCTTCCCCGCCGAGCGAAGAGTATGGTATCACGCGCTTAAACGGTTCTTCCTCAAAGCCGTGGATAATTCCTGCTTTCACCAAACTGACCGGTTCTGCCGAAAACGGCTCATTTAATGCGTTACCCGTATCAAAAAAGCCGTAGAGAGAATATTGCTTTTGTCCGTACTCAATCAAAACGCGGTATATGGTGGCACAAATGCGTTTTTTGTGAAGAATTCTGCCGCCGATATTGACACTGAGATAGCAAAAGCTTAGTGCAATCATAAAATATAGCGGTGTAATATTGATGTAGGCAACGCTGCCGTTGGAATAAAAGTCGCGGCTGTCAAATTGCTGTAACAGCAGCACAAAGCCGCCGGTAAGAACATTGAAAAGTAAAAACACAAAGCTATGCATCACAAACAGGCGCACGTTCATTTTGCCGAAAGCCACCCAAATCATAATAAAGCATACCGCAATTTTACTCAAAACCGCTAAAACGGCAGGCATTGCAATGAGTAATGTCAGTGCATAGGCGCCTGCTATAAGCGATGACAGCAAAAAGCGCTTGCGCCGTAGCGGGGATTTGAGCAAAATAGCGCTGACGACTAAAAGCACATAGTCAATAAAGGCGTTGAGTAAAAAAAGAATATCGGCATAGATTATCATATACCAATAATACTATGCCGATAGAGTAAATTATGTCGAAATATTTTCGCTTAATCTATAACTATTTTTAATATTTTCACTTCGTTAACAGGCTTGTCGCCCATTCCAACCTTGGTTGCAGCGATACTGTCTAAAACATCAAATCCGTCATACAGTTGCCCGAAAACCGTGTGCTTAAAATCAAGCCACGGCGTTCCGCCGACTTTTTTGTAGTTTTCCTGCGCGGAAAACGGGTACCCCTGCTCGCTCATGCCTTCCATTTGCGCAAGCATCATCGCAGGCACTCTGTCTGCCTGCACCACAAAAAACTGCGAGCCGTTGGTATCGGGACCGGAGTTTGCCATTGATAACGCACCGCGGTAGTTTCTCAAATCGATATCAAACTCATCTTCAAACGCTTTGCCCCAAATGCTTTCGCCGCCCATACCGGTACCGGTCGGGTCGCCGCCCTGAATCATAAAATCATTGATGACTCTGTGAAAAATCAAATTATCGTAGTAACCGTTTTTTGCATGAGTGATAAAGTTTTCACATGCTTTTGGCGCTTTATCAGGGAAAAGCCGAAACTTCATATCGCCGAAATTGGTTTGCATAGTCAGTGTGGTTTCACCGCTTTGCGGTGCATCTAATTGGTTAAACATGGTGTACCTCCGCTTCTTTTAGAATAGCTGCAAATTCTTCTTTTGTGAAATTGCGGTTAATGTATTTTAATAAATTATTTTTTGAAATTCTTTCAGGCAGCTGTAAATGCTGCACTAAAACGGTGCGCTTTTTTTTGGAATCGGGCTTACCAAACAGCCCTAATTGGTACAAATCATAAGAAGACGTGTGATTTTGCACGACTCTTTCATCTTCTAAACCGGCATTTTTAAGTGCTTGCAAAATGATTTCACTCTCAACCCCTTCCACGCCGAGTTTCCCTTCACTTGAAAAGGATTTTTTTCGCTTTTCTTTTCCTAAAATATCGGGTATATAGGCATTGAGAATATATTCGGCAGGCACAATGGAAGCAATGTAATTGCGAATTTTAAACCCTGCCGCATCGGAATCGGTCAATATCAGCACACCGTGCTCTTTTGCATAGCGCTTGATAAAATCGGTTTTTTTCTTATCTTTAAAGATAGAAAAGCCGTGAGTCGGAATAATAATGGCATCCAAAAGGCCTTCCAACTTGATTTTGTCATATTTGCCTTCCACGATTACAAGCCTGTTTGTCTGTATCATTGTTGGCTCCTTGCAGCAATGAGCATAAGCTTGACCAGTGTTTCATCGAGTACAACGGTTGCATCGTTATTCACGGATTTGAGCTTCTCATCGGCATCACACAGCACATGAATACTGCGCCGAAGTTGAGAAATAGAAAGGTTTTTAGCATTAAACGCCGCTCTTTTCAACTTCCAATCGGCTTTATTGTAAGAATAGAAATTGGCAACCGCAGCAGGCTCCAAGCCCTTTTGAGAAGCCACTTTCACGCGGTACATATCAATGTAAGATGTATTTACCGCACCGAGTATCATAATCGCTTCCTGGCGCTGCTGCATCAAATCATTTAAAATATCAAATGCCTTGTTCGGGTTACCGCTAATGAGCGCTTTTGTTAAGTCAAAGGCGGAAGCATCAAGCGTTTTTACCGTGATGGCATCTATATCTTCTGCGGTGATTTCGCCTTCCCCTTTCATGGCGCAGAGCTTTTCCACCTCGTTTTTTATTAAAAACAAATCATTGCCCACGCGCTCAATAAAAGAGGTCGCCAAATACTGCGGAAAATAACAGCCGCGCTTTTTCGCCGCACTCATCGCAATTTTGGCAAGTTCTCTGCTGTCTTTTTTCTCGAACTTAACACTGCTTCCCTTCTCTTTAAAAAGCTTCATTGCTTTTTTCCAAGCACCCTTTTGCTGGTTGGGTTTGACACTTTGGCAGTAAAAAAGCATAATTATGCCTTCACCCAGAGAAGCGAATAATTCTTCGATTTTTTCGTCACTCACGCCGGTAAAATCAAAGTCATTAACAATCACAAGCACATAATCGCTCATCATCGGAATACTCAGCGCTAATTCCAAAATTTCCTCAAAGGCGGCTTTCGTGCCGTCAACAATATGCAGGTTAAACTCCGGCAGATTATCGCCCACGGCTTTCGCCTTTAGTTTTTCTAAATAAAAGCGCTTCATATAATCATCTTCCCCGTAAAAGATGTATGCCGGAGAAAACTTACTTTCTTTAATATGCAATTTTAATAAATCTTCACCTATTGCTGCCATTCGTTGGTACTCCCTATGATAGATTTATTTTTGCCGAGGGTTATGCGAATATCTTCAAGCGCATCGGTCGCATAGTAGCTCTTGCAAACCTGTTGCAAATCTGCCTCATGTGCCGTATCGCGCTCATTTCTTATTTCAATTATAGCATTAGTTTTCATCTTTTTAAAGGAATTATTTGTATTTGCACAAACAATCAGGTAATCAAAGTGCTGCATTTGCCGCGGTAAAATGGAAATATCCGCACCGGCGCGATTGAGAAATAATACACTTTGGTTTTCATAAGCAATATGAACTGCAGAAAACTTGAGCGCATAGTAACTGATATTCACACCGTTTTTCGTTTGAACACAGGCATAATCCGTTTGGTAAAAACGGGTGCTGTCAGCCGTTTCTTCGCTTAGCAATAAGTTATCGCTTTGCGGCACATAGCATTCGGATACCGGAAAACTTGCGAGTATTTTCCCGGCTTTTCCGCTTTGATTATTCGCCGCTGCCGTAATAAAGAAATAATCAATCTTTTCTTTATTAGCAGCAAATAAACTGTCTTTAACTTTGTTGTAGGTAAAGGCGTGATTACCCGCATCAATAACGATAAATTCCTTACCGCTGTTGAGCGTAATACAGACCTGACTGCCCAGAGAATGCACTGTTACGCTCACTTTATTTGCAGTTGTATAAACTTGGAAACCTATTCCTGCCGCAAACATAACCGCCATCACTGCAGCTATAATACGCAGTGCCGATTTCTTCCGATACAGTAAACAGGCAAGACCAATGCCGATTAACCAAATAACACACATCACTAACCATATCGGTGATGCGGCACTGATATTGGCAAGCGGCAGCTTAGCAAGAAAGCGGCAAATAATCAAAATATAACGGCATAAAGAAGATGCGATAAACGCAGCGGGATATGCCGCAATATCCGCAACAACATAATGAAATAAACCGAATACCGCACTTAAGCCGCTTGTGATGAGCAAAACCGTAGCAAACGGTAATATTAAAACATTAGCAACAATGCTCATAAGCCCGATTTTATTAAAAATTAAAACACTAAAGGGCAAGCAGAAAGCATTGACTACTAAAGAGATGAGCAGTATTTCAAATAACCCGAATATAATCACTTTAAATCGCGGCTGTTTGGATATTTCCCACTTTTGTTTAAAATGCGCTGTCAGTTTTGTACCGAGCGTAATGATGGAAAATGTCGCAAGAAAGGAAAAGATAAAACCGATATTGCCCGCACTAAAAGGATTGAGCAAAATAATACAGGCGGCAAAGCCCAATGAATTCAGTGAATCCGGCTCTGCAAGCAACAGTTCGGCGGCAATATACACCAAAAACATCAGCCCCGCCCTAACAACACTGTTGGAAAACCCGCACAGCGCCATAAAAAACACAATGAAAGCGCCGGCTGCTAAATACTTAACTCTTCTTGAAACTTTTAAAGCACCAAACAGGCGAATAACGGCAAACCCGAGAATCGATAAATGCAAACCGGAAACACAAATAATGTGGCTGATACCCGCCGCAGTAATTGCTTCCAAACTATCAGTGGAAATATATGACTTATCGCCGATAAGTACCGCAGAAGCCAATGCAGCATTTTCTCCCGGCATCAGGCGCTGCAGCGAGAGCACGATGGCATGGCGGTAGCCGGCGAGAACTTCCGAAACGCTTTTATTATGTGCAGACTTTTCAACAATCGGTTCTTCACTGCTAAAGCAGGAGGCATAAATACCTTTGGAAATATAGTTAAGCCGATAAAACTTTGTATCGGAGCCTGCGCTGTAAAGCGTAGTAGAAAAACGAATGGTGTCGCCCGGTTCGGCATCGGCAATTTCATTTGTACTCATGCGAATGCCAAATGGTGTTACTTTTTTACCGTCAACCTCTATGACTTTGAGTTCCAGGTAATATTTATCGTACTTATATGTAGGATAGTCCTTTAACGAAGCGCAAATGCGAACCGGTTTTTCAAAGTACTTTTCACAAGGGCGATAAAAGCAATGAAAATGCACACAGAATAATACACCTGCCAAAAGCACTGCCGCCGCAGAAAGTATCACGGCTTTGTGTTGCCTCAAACGCGGCAATATGAGAAAAATCAGTAAAACAACACCGCTTACTGCCAATACGGCATAGGCACACGTAATGCCCAATGCACAAATAAAAAACAGAGATGCAAACATGCTAAAACCGATAATCGCAAACGGTCTTCCCATATTTGCACCCCCAATAACCAAATAATATTATTTAAAGAAAAGCGGTAATTTTTCCAAGAAAATAATGTCTTCTCTGTCTGCGGCATCGCCTTCGGCTAAAATAGCGGCTTCTGCAACAATCTTACCGTCAAACATCTTTACAAGTTCCTCGCTGGCTTTGAGCGACTCGCCTGTAGAAATAACATCATCTAAGATTAATATGCGCTTTCCTCTAAGCTGTTCGCCCTCCAAAGAATCGATATACAGTGTTTGCACTTTATCGGTCGTAATTGAGCGCACATGCACACTGACCGGGTTTTTCATATAGAGTTTTGCGCCTTTACGCAACACAAAATAACGCTTGCCGGATTGCCGACTCATTTCATGCGCCAAAGGAATTGCTTTCGCTTCCGGCGAAACTATATAATCAAACTCCGGGCACTTTTTAATAAGTTCTTGCGCGCAGGCAACCGTTAACGGTGCATCACCGAAAATCACAAACCCGGCAATATCCAAATGTTCATTGACTTGACAAATCGGCAGTTTTTTCTCTATGCCCGCTATTGACATTGTATAAAAATCCATAATAATCTCCTATAAAAAGGCGAAAACTGTTAAACCGCAATAGGTTTTATTCGCCAATATTAAATAATGTAAAAAAATCAATTTTTGCCTTAACCTGCCGGCCAAGTAAACTCTCTGCCGCTCATTAAGTGAAAATGCAGGTGGTGTACGGTTTGCCCGGCACGGGCGCCGCAGTTATTGACCACGCGAAAATCATTTTCAAAACCATTTTCGGCGGCAATTTTGGCGATTACCTCAAAAATATGTGCAATCACAGCGCTGTTACTTTCGTTAATCTCGGAAGCCGAAGCTATGTGCGCTTTGGGAATGACTAAAATATGTGTCGGCGCTTGCGGGTCCATATCATGAAACGCGAGAACGCTTTCATCTTCATACACTTTATTGGTCGGGATTTCGCCGCTTGCAAGTTTACAAAAAATACAATCACTCATTTTATTCACCTATCCTAACATTGATTTAATGATTTCTTCAACCTTGCTCATGGCTTCGGGCACGGCGTTTACATTCTTGGCACCGGCCATCGCACTGTCCGGTCTGCCGCCACCGCCGCCTCCGGCAAGGGTAGCAATTTCTTTGACTAAGTTACCGGCTTTAATGCCTTTTGAAATAGCGGTTTTACCGCAAACAGTCGCAAAGTTCGCTTTATCGCCATTCACTGTGGCAAGCACAGCGACAACATTATCACCTTTCGCTTTCAAATCATCACCCATGGAGCGCAGAGCATCCGGTGTTACGCCTTCCAGAGAAGCCATATAGACATCGATTTCACCGATCTTCACCGGTTCTTTAAACATATCGGCACTCTTTAAGCGGGTAATCTCAGCATTTAAAGCGGAAATCTTCTTCTCAGCGGCTTTATAATCGTTGATAACACTCTCTAATTTGCCGATAACTTCACTCTCATTGGCTTTTAAAACTTGCGCAACATGTTTTGTCGTGATTTCCATTGTCTTGAGCATCGTATAGAGGTTTGCACCGGTGACCGCCGTAATTCTTCTGACACCGGAAGCAACGGAAGCCTCACTGAGGATTTTAAACAAACCTAATTCGCCGCTGTTGGATACATGGGTACCGCCGCAGAATTCCGTGGAAAAATCTCCGGCTTTGACAACGCGGACAATATCGCCGTATTTTTCACCGAAAAGCATCATCGCACCCATTTTTTTCGCTTCTTCAATCGGCATTTCCTGCATGGTAACGGGCGTTGCGGACATAATGAACTCATTGACCATCACTTCGGTCTTGGTGATTTCCGCTTCCGTCATCGCTTCGAAGTGCGTAAAGTCAAAGCGCACTTCGATATCATTGACCATCTGACCTGCCTGCTCGACATGCGTACCGAGCACCTCTCTGAGTGCCGCTTGCAACAAGTGAGCGGCAGTATGGTTGCGCATAATATTTCTTCTGCGATACTCCGTAACTTGCACATTCACTTCCATTCCCACACTGATAATACCTTCGTGAACAGAACCTGCGTGGAAATAGATTTGATTCTCATCTTTTGTCGTATCGCCTACATAGAATACGCTGTTGCCTGCTTTTATCGTACCGGTATCACCGACTTGACCGCCGGAAAGCGCATACATTGTTGTTTGGTCAAGAATGATTGCACCTTCTTCACTCGTACCGAGTGCTTCAACCAATTCACCCTCGCTGTTGACAATTGCCAACACTTTTGCCGTACAGTTAAAATCAGTATAGCCGAGGAATTTTGTCGGTTCTACATCAATCTTAATGTTGGAACCCTTCCAGGCATCAGCACCGGCATCTTTGCGCGCTGCTCTTGCCATTTGCTTTTGGTTTTCCAGCAGTGTATTAAACTCATCTTCATCCACTTCAATGCCATACTCTTCCAAAATATCTTTGGTCAAATCAAGCGGGAAGCCGTAAGTATCATTGAGTTTAAAGGCGTCTTTACCGCTGAGCACGTTTCCGTCAAGGTTTTTAATTGCCTCATTTAAGCGCTGTAAACCGGCATCAATCGTTTTACCGAAAGACTCTTCTTCGGCGAGAATAACTTTTTTAATAATCTCAGCTTTATCGGCAAGCTCGGGGTATGCACCGCTATTTTCGGCAATAACGGTATCGACCACTTCATATAAGAAGGGGTCATTTACATTTAAGAGCCTGCCGTGGCGACAAGCGCGGCGAATTAAGCGGCGCAGCACATAGCCTCTGCCTTCATTCGAGGGCATCACACCATCGCTAATCATAAAGGTTGCCGAGCGAATATGGTCGGTAATGACACGCAGAGAAACATCCTGCTTCTCATCATCGTGATATTTAACACCGGCGATATCACTTATTTTTTTCATAATGTTTTGTACGGTGTCTACCTCAAAGAGGTTGTCAACACCCTGCATAATGCACGCCAATCTCTCCAAGCCCATACCGGTATCGATATTCGGGTGCTCAAGCGGCGTGTAATTGCCGTTTCCGTCGGAATCAAATTGGGTAAATACCAAGTTCCAAAACTCAGTATAGCGGTCACAATCGCAGCCTACACCGCAGGTTTCTTTACCGCAACCGTATTTTTCGCCGCGATCAAAATATATCTCGGAACAAGGACCGCAGGGGCCGGTGCCGTGCTCCCAGAAATTGTCTTCTTTGCCTAAGCGCACAATGCGCTCAGCCGGCACACCCACCTGCTCAGTCCAAATTTTAAAAGCTTCATCATCATCTAAATAGATGGTAACCCAAAGCTTGTCAACCGGCATTTGCATCACTTCGGTACAGAATTCCCACGCCCACTTGGTCGCTTCCGGTTTAAAGTAATCGCCAAAAGAGAAGTTGCCGAGCATTTCAAAGAAAGTGCCGTGGCGCGCTGTTTTACCCACACGCTCAATATCGGGCGTGCGAATGCACTTTTGGCAAGTGGTTACGCGCTTTCTCGGCGGTGTTACTTCACCGGTAAAGTACTTTTTCATCGGCGCCATACCGGAGTTGATTAATAAAAGGCTGTTATCGCCCTGCGGCATTAAAGAAAAGGAAGGCAGGCGCAAATGCCCCTTGCTTTCAAAAAATGCCAAATACTTTTCGCGAATGTCGTTTAAACCCATCCATTCCATTGTTCTATCACCTCAAAAAATAATATACAAAAAAATAGACTTCCACACAAAGCGGGACGGAAAAACCGCGGTACCACCCGCATTGTGCCGAAGCACCTCTCTATTGCTCTTTAACGCAGAACCGACGCCTGCCTTTCGGCAGAAGGCTCAAAGGGAGCAAGTATCATCACTTTTAAGAACTCACAGCTGCCGTTCTCTCTCTGAAAAAAATAAATGAAACTAATCCTTTTCAACGCCAATACGCTTATTTCATACGAATAATATTATATTAATTTTTATATAAAAAGTCAATGATATCTTGGCAAAACCACAAAAATAGTGTATAATACAAAAAAATACGAGTCTATAAATGAAAGGACTACTCCATGAGAGAAAAAAAGAACAACGAAAATCCCTTTGTGCCCGGGATGTTAACAAATATAATGGATATTAAAATACTTATCTGCTACTTGCTTCTGTCGCTCGACGAGCCGTTAGATAAAGAGCAAATGATTGAAATGCTTTTTGAAAACGATATAGCAGAGTATTTTGATTTAAGAGCAGCCGTGATGCAGTTGGTGGAAAACGGCAATATCACGGAGGATGCCGAAGGCAATCTTGCACTGACGCAAAGCGGCAAAGAAGCCGCCGAACAGTTGGAAAGCACACTTCCCTTTTCTGTGAGAGAAAAAGCGGTGCGCGAGGGGTTAAAAATCGCCACGCTTTCCAAACGCATCAAAGCCAATAAAGCGGAAATTGAGAAAAATAAAAACGGTATTTTTGTTAACTGTGAACTCAAAGACGATGAAGAACCGGCGCTGCAGTTTCGTATTTTGGTGGCGGATGAAATGCAGGCAAAAATGCTGCAGCAGAAGTTTTTAGAAAACCCTGCTGCCGTGTACAAAACACTGATTAATACAATTCTCAATAATGAATAAAAAATAAGCTGTTAGGGTGCCCCTAACAGCTTATTTTTTAGCCTTCAATCTTCACTTTATAAGTGCGCATCCAGTAGTCGATTTGTAAGAAGTAAGCAATCGTTTGCGGCGTTGTCATCAACTGCCCGTACCACGGTACGGGATTATTGCTGTGTAACAAATCTTCTAAAACCTTTTTATCAACAAAGGCAAACATAGGCGATGTGCCCTCATCAAGAATTGCCTGCAGCTTGCGGCTGACAGCGGCTAAATAGTTCGGATTATGCGTTTTCGGATATGGGCTTTTTTTACGCCACAAAACTTGTTCGGGTAAATACCCTTCCACCGCCTTGCGCAGCAAACCTTTTTCATAACCGTTATAGTCCTTATATTCCCAAGGTACATTGTAGAGATATTCTACAAGCCGATAATCACAAAACGGCACGCGCACTTCTAAACCGGAATACATGCTCATACGGTCTTTACGGTCTAAGAGTGTTTGCATA
Organism: Clostridia bacterium; assembly: GCA_017432485.1. Taxonomy (GTDB): domain Bacteria; phylum Bacillota; class Clostridia; order Oscillospirales; family Acutalibacteraceae; genus RUG714. The sequence continues at coordinate 21,163 of JAFRJB010000056.1, read as the reverse complement.
AACCAGTCAAGATTGAGCTTCATCATTTCGCGCATGCGTGCGTTGGTGGCATCTTCACCTTCTAATCGGCTGACTGTTTTGAGTGTTGCTTCGTATTTTGCATTCACATACTCTGCCGCATCCATAGAACTGCGATAAGGCTCAATTAAAAATGATGCGCGATAGGCAGTTGACTGCGCCCAGGGAAAGCCGTAGCGCTCGCGAATAGTTTTATCGCGGTACCAAGGGTAGCCGCCGAACACTTCATCGGCGCACTCACCCGAGAGCACCACAGTCGCATTTTCTTTTGCCGCAGCGCACAATAACAGCATTGATGCATCAATATCTGCCATACCGGGCAAATCGCGGGCGTTAACAGCCGCAAATAAAGCTTCTGTCAGTTGTTCCGTATCAAGCACAATTCTGCGATTATCACCGCCTAAAAAACGCGCCATAATCTCAATATAGGCATTATCACTGTTAGGTTGAAATTTTGAAGCCGTAAAATGCTTATCATTATCGCGATAATCAACAGAAAAAGTCGTCAGCACTTTTCCCTGCTCTTCAAAGTACCGATTGGCAACTGATGAAATAAGGCTCGAATCCAGACCGCCGGAAAGAAAGGTTCCCAACGGCACATCACTAACCAATTGCCTGCGAATAGCATCTGTCACCAAAAAGCGCGTATGAGCAATCGTATCTTCCAAACTTTCCTTGTGCTCTTTTGCCTGCAAACTCCAATATTTCTTACTGCGAAGACCGTATTCATTAAAGACCGCGCAAGTTGCCGGCGGCAATTCGTAGATATTCTTAAAGATGCCGTTTTTCTGTGTTCTGCCGGGTCCGATAAGCATGATTTCGGCTATACTTTTTTCTGTAATAATCGGCTCAAAATCCGGGTGACAAAGCAAGGCTTTGATTTCACTTGCAAAAACGATGCCTCCTTTATTTAAACCGTAAAACAGCGGTTTTACACCAATTCTGTCACGCGCTAAAAACAATTCTTTTTTATTTTCATTCCAAATCGCAAAGGCAAAAATCCCGTTAAGTTTTTCTACACAAGCTTCGCCGAAACCGATATAGGCTTTTAAAACCACTTCCGTATCGGATGTTGTGTGAAAGGCAAAGCCGCCCTCCTCCAATTCCCTGCGCACTTCTTCTGTATTATAGATTTCGCCGTTATAACAAATGATGTAGTGACTGTTTTCATAAAACACTTTCATCGGCTGTTTACCTTTTTGCGGGTCAATCACCGCTAAGCGATTGTGAATAAGGCAAACATCTTTTTTCAAATAAACCCCGCGGTCATCCGGACCGCGGCGCTGCAGGCTTTCGCCCATAGCGCGGTAAATATCCATTCTGTCCTTTAAATCATAAGAAAACGATACTTCCCCTGCAATACTGCACATAACCATTCCCCCAATTCTTTATCATTGTATTCTATGAAAAGGGAGAAAATATGTTAAAAAAACTCTCGAAGAAATACATCTTCGAGAGTTTTTTATGCATTAAAACGATTAAAACTGTACAACTCCGTCAATTATCGTATGCACAACATTAAAATCTTTATCGAGTACCGTAAAATCGGCATCGTAACCAATGCGGATATACCCCTTATTGAAACCGAATAAATCCGCCGCATTTTGGCTGACCATCGGTAAAGCTTCTTCTAAAGAAATATCTAAAAATTTCATTAGATTTTTGAGTGCCGCTTCCATTGTCAGCGCACTGCCTGCGCGTGTCTTAGTGCCCTTTACAAAGCAGTTAAGCCCTTGCAAATCCACTTCATTGGCACCTAAGCGATATGTGCCGTCAGGCATACCGGCAGCTGCAATAGAGTCGGTAATTGCTATGATTTTTTGATTACCTTTTAAGCGATAAAGCAAGCGGATATTGGCGGGGTGCACATGCGCGTCGTCAGCAATAATTTCATTGTAAATCTCACTCTCTAACGCAGCCCCCAAAATATGCGGCTCAACGCGATCAATTCCTTCCATCGCATTAAAGGTATGCGTGGATACCCGCGCACCGCTTGCAATCGCCATTATCGATTGCTCATATGTCGCAGCACTGTGCCCAATCGCGACCGGTACGCGAGAAGCAATACTTTCAATCAAGTTGCAAGCACCATTCGCTTCAGGTGCTATGGTTATATACTTCACCACACCGCTTTCGGCATAACTTTCAAAAAGCTTTAAGTCAGCTTCTTTCAAGTATTCCGCCGGCATTGCTCCTTTCTTAGCATGCGATAAGAAAGGACCTTCTAAATGAGCGCCAAGCAATTGCGCCCCGCTATGCGGTGTTGCTTTATAGCGCGCAATGGTATCAAGAATACTTCGCGTGTTTTCCGGGCTATCAGTGAGTATGGAAGCAAAGTAAGAGGTTACACCCTTCTTTGCAAAAAAAGCGGAAATGGTTTCAAAATCCTCCAACCCGGCAGCATTCACATCACAGCCCGCTGCGCCATGTGTATGAATATCGATAAATCCGGGCACCACACAGAGCCCGCTGTAATCGACTTCTTCACAATCGATAAAGGTGCAGCACGCCTTTTTAAAATCGGCAATTTTGCCATCTATCACAAATAAATCTTTTTTGACAAACGCACCATCGATATAACAATTTGCATTCTTAATCAGTAATTGATTCATAGGTTTCATTATTATTCCTTAATATTTATTACTATTATATTCTATCATCACCTAATATGAAAATCAAATAGTTTCAATTGATTCATATATAAAGAGTTCCGCTACGGGTTCCTGTCGCTTTACGCTTGTTATCTTTTTTCTTATTAAGAACAAAAAATGGCGGTGAGTTGCCTCACCGCCAAGTAACTTATTTTATGGTTTTAAATGATTACGAATGATTTGTTATCAACTAAATGTTGATATTGTAAGGTGTGAATCTACCGGTCTGCCACATCTTAAGCAGGGACAGGTCGGTGTTGTCGACCATACCGTCACCGTTGAGGTCACAAGCTAAGATTTCAGCGGGTTTAAGCGCATCTACGCCAACGTTTGCAATGACATTCGGGAGAATGGTTGCCAACTGAGCAGGAGCTTGCGCAAACAAGGAAGCACTGATAGACTTGTTGCCGACATTAGCGGTTACCACGATGGTGTAATGGCTTTCAATACCGGGTGCCGTAACCGTAACGGTCCAGTCACTTCTTACTTTCGTCAAGCCGGAAGACTGTGCTCTGCCTGCCGCATTGTAAATGGTAAAGCTCGGAGAACCATCAACAGAACAATAGGTGTTCCAGTTGCCTTCATCATCCTTCGTGTACTTACTGGTATTCTTGGAGAACTCGAAGAACTGGCTGACATTCGCTACGGTGGTGCCGTAAGGAACGATGATGTACTCGGAAGCATCAATCACTTTAGGTCCGCAAACAATCTGCTTGCCGAAGTCATAAGCTACGGCGCCGGTAGCTGTACCGGAAAGTGAAGAGATGTACGGATTATCCTGCAAGGTCTGCACAGCAGCATTCACTTGCGGAATCACTTCGTTCGTGATTTGAGCATTGACGCGCGCTACATCTGCAGCAGTATAATCTTCATCCAATAACGAATACGGATCATTGATATACTGGTCAGCTGTTGCAAGAGCCTTCTCGAAAACATTCCAAGCCGCATCGGTGTAGTACATATTATCATTGTACTGCTCTTTGACCTGGGTTACTAAGGCATTGAGAGCTGCAATATCGAGCGGTTGGTCAATCAGTTTATTGAGTGCTGCCAAGATGTCGCTTCTTGCATCTGCATAGTCGGAAATCTTCGGTGCGCTTTGACCGTCAAGACCTGTACCATCAAGTACCTGCTTAGCTTGGTCAAGTGCTTCCATCAAAGGTTCAATGGAGCCCGGTGTGTACTTATCGGCAGTGTAACTGCTGCGTCTCGGGTTGTATTCATTGTAAATGGTCTGCAAGTTGGTTTGCGCCTTACCCTTAGAAACTTCGGTAGTGGAGTCTGCAAAGAGGATAGCAGGCTTAGCCATCTCTTCATTGTAGCGAAGTGCTTCGGTTACTTTGATAGAAGAAGATTCTTTCTTCTGATAGTAATCTCTTACAGTGGACAAACTACTGTCGTATCTTGCATAACCGACAGTTGCATAGTCCCATCTGGTGTACTTGGGTCTGATGTTGTTTTCGGGATCGCCATCAGCATACTCTACCAATCTTTCTTTCAGTAAACCGGTATAATCTGCTGTGGAAGATTCCTTAAGTGCTTTGTAAGTATTCTCAAGCACTTCTTTCTCGTTTGCAAACGCAGTGGTCAAAGCAGCTGCAGTGGTACCTGCAGAAGACGGATTCTTAAGCATTGTTTGTGCATGAATGAGTTCTGCTTCAAATGTGTTCCAAAGGTCTGTATTGGAGAAGTCGCCGGACTGTAATGCTTCACCGACAATACTGTTCACCAGTTTCTCTAAGCCGCCATCGTCAAAGAGTACCCAGTTTACATTAATCGGTGTGTTGCTGCCGTAGGAAGAACCTTCGGCACTTGTATCCATCGTCTTCAAGTTGTAAGTCAACTGATAGGTGCCTGCATAATTGCCGATTTCAACACCGGAAGGAACGCTGACACTGAAGGGGTTAAATTGTGCATCTAAGGTCGACTCGGGAGTACCGGTATTGGCAGCCTTAAAGTCGAAGCCTGCATTCTTCAATGCGGTCGGGAATACGGAATCTTCTGCGGAACCGGAATAGGAAGCCGAAGCATCGTTGGTATTATAGTAACCGACTGCGCTGTTAAGCATAGAGGGAGTACCGTAAATCGTGCTCGGAATCTTAACGGTTACGGAATTGGACCTTGCACTGGTGAAGGCACGGTTGCCAAAGAACGCATAAAGTCTGGACTGTTGCTCGATACTACCCTTGTAACTACCGAGTTCATTAGACATCTTATAAGTAACCAGGAATTCCAAAACCTTATTATTGGTCGCTTTACCGCTAATCGGGAAATTCATAGATTCATCGGATTTCACGATGGTGGTATCGCCTACACCGCTGACAGTGACATTGCTGTCATTGACACACTGGATGCTGACTACCTGCAGTTTATAAGGCTCATACTGAACTTCGGAACCGGTCGAAGAATGGTAACCGCCGTTGATACCCTTAGAGGTATTGGTAACAGTAATATTATAATTTGCCGGAATATTGGGCTGAGAAGCCGTTGAACCGGAAGCAATCTCAGGTGAGATCTTAGTATAAAGTGAATCGGAGAACTTGTAGGAAAGATCAATCTCTGCTTCACCTCTGGTTTGTGCTGTGGAAAGACCCATGAGAGTCGATACCAACTTCAAGCCGGGATATACATGGTAATTGATATTGAGTTTGCTCATGATATTGGCAAGCATAGTGCCAAGGTTTGGATTGGTAATCAATGCATTCAAAGAGTCGGTCTTCGAAGTCCATGTACCCGGGAAAATCACATTGATAATTCTGATGAATTCACGGGAAACCAAGGTCGGGAATAAGGAAGTGTTCATCTCGGAATTCGAAGCATTCGGAATTAAGATTTTAAACAAATCACCGAAATTGAGGTCGTTCACGCAGTTAAACAAATGGTCAATTGCATCCTTGGATGTGCAGTGGGTGTGACCGGAAGCCTTAATACTGTCGGGCAAGAAGCCTTCGGGAATAATACCGGTAACATTTCTTGCGCCGCTGGGGCTGGCACCTTCTTGGTAAACGCCGGAAGAATTAAGAGAAAGAATAATTCTGTCAACTGCCGTGTAAACCGTATCGGAGTTGGAGATGGTGCCCAAAGCACCTTCACTCAAGGAACCTGCTTTACAAACAATATTCATGAAGTACTTCACGATATCTTTAAGAACAGCATCCAAATCGTTCTTATTGGAGAACTCGAGTTTACCGGACTGTTCGGGGAAGTAACCGGAAACAAATTTTGCAAGCAACTGTGCACACATCTTCTTGTACTGCGACTGGCAATAACTCTCGGTGTATTTGCTGCGGTTGAGCACGGTACCGGTCTCATTGTAGGTATAGAGGTCGGTCAAAACATTATCCGGAATATAGTATGCCATAAACTCATTGAGTGCCTGCACGGCGAGAACGGCAATATTACCCTGAAGAATATCTTGCTTTTCAACCTTGATGCCCGGGAAGAACATCTTAATAATGGTATTTGCCAATACCATTGCATAAGATTTGGTCGGGTTGGTCATGGAAGCAATTTCTTGCTCGGTAAAGGAGCCGCCGTTATTAAGCTTAATATCAGCAAACTGTGCAGCCTTCGCAATATTAGTATTTAATGTAGACAAAGAGGAAGTGCTGTTATCCTTTTTCCAACCGGCTTCGGCATATGTACCCTTAAAGTTCTTAAACTCGGGAATAATGGTTTCCACAATGCTGCCGATGCAGTTATTGACATGGTAAACAAGATAGGTGCTGGCATTGCCTGCAACATACTTGGTGCCCATACCGTCATCCTGCCAATCCCAATTGATGCTGGTGATGTTGTCCAGTTTTACAAAGGGATAATCTTTTTCGAACGAAGGCATTGCTGCCAAAATGTTCTCTTTAATCTGCCAGGTATCTGCCTGTACATTGGAAACTGCCCATCTGGTGATAACTCTTGCAAGTTTATCGACTGTGGAATAGAGAGTATCGCTGGTTTCGAAAGTGTAACCTTTAATCATCTCAAGATCCAAACCATTGAGCAATTCGGTAATTAAGGAAGCAACCTCTGTATCAAAATTCGCATTGGAATCCTGGAACAGAGTCTTCTTTAAGAAACCGACAATATCGCCGACAATGTCGCCCGCCATATCGTTAATCATACCGTTGATAGCACCGGCATCAAACTGACCGTCGCCGCTACCGACGCCTTTTTGGACAAGTTTCTTAATTCTTGAATAGTTACTTTCGTTGTTGATGAAAGATACCAAAGCATTGATAAATCTGACATCACTTGCACAGGTTCTGCCATCGCGCGCGGTATTCGTTGTAAAGTCTTTTAAATACAACTTTTGAACATCGCCGAGCAATGAACCGGGTACTTTATCAATCAAAGTATCAAGACCCATAATACTCGTGTTGAGCTGGTTAATACTCTTCAGATTGATACTGATTCTCAAACCACCGGTGAGCGGATAAACGATTGGTGCAATATTAGCCTCGGCAAGAGCCTTGTCGGCAAAGTCGAGGATAATGGAAGCATACTGCTCGTTTTCAAGCTCATAGCTGTCGGCTTTATTCATTTTGCCGCTGAGCGCTGCACCTGTGTAAAGATTTTTAACATTTGTTGCGCTTGCTGTCAAACCTACGCCTACTGCGGAAAGCAGCATCACAAGTGCTAAAACAAGTGCTAAAACTTTTTTACACTGTTTCATGTCTTTCAACCTCCATAAAATAAGATTTTCGTGTGTTTTAGTCGAATGGGCAGAATTCACCCATTTCTACTTATTATAATAATACGCTTTATGTAATGGGTTGTCAATATATAGTAATAAAAATAGCAATTACTACAAAATTTGGTTATATTTTTAGCCAATTTGACAGTTTGCGTTTTGTTTATTTTGCATATATTTTAAATAGATAAATATGAAAAAATTGTTGATTATTACTTTTGAATTTTTTAATTTTGTTAACCATTATTTGTTATTCCCCTGCCTGAGTTACATGAACCCGAATGCAAAGGCATAAAACAGTTGCATATTTCGTATAATTTTGTTACCATAAATTCATTGATTTAAAGAAGGTAAGAAAAATGCAATTTAAAGATTTTGTAGCGCTGCTCGGCGAAGAATTCGAGTTTGATACCGCGGGGATTGAGGAAAACACGACCTTTGCCGATATCAATTTTGATGAGTTTGACCTTATAGAATTGGTGATGAGTATTGAGGACAAATACCGCGTTGAAATTGATGATGATTTTCTGCAGCATGTGCAGACTATCGGTGAATTTGCCGCATATTTAAAGGAAAAAATAGAATGATATTGAAATTCTAATGGTATTATATTATAATTATTACATTAATGTATTGGGAGGACCGTAATGGCACAGGAAAAGAAAAATGATTCCATTACTTCGATGGACGAAGATTTTGCAAAATGGTATACCGATGTAGTCAAAAAGGCAGAACTCATTGACTATTCCGGCGTAAAGGGCTGTATGGTTATCAGACCTTATGGCTACGCTATTTGGGAGAATATACAAAAAGATATGGACCGCCGCTTTAAAGAAACAGGGCACGAAAATGTCTATATGCCTCTGCTCATTCCGGAAAGCCTGCTTAACCGCGAAAAGGACCACGTGGAAGGCTTTGCGCCGGAAGTGGCGTGGGTAACTATCGGCGGTTCCGAAAAGCTCAATGAAAGACTTGCTATTCGCCCGACTTCCGAGGTGTTATTCTGCGAGCACTATGCAAAAATCATTAATTCCTATCGTGACTTACCTAAGCTCTATAATCAATGGTGCTCCGTGATGCGCTGGGAAAAGACCACCAGACCGTTCCTGCGCTCCTCCGAATTTTTGTGGCAGGAAGGTCACACCATGCACGAAACAGCGGAAGATGCACAAGAAGAAACCATGAGAATGCTCAAGGTTTATGAAGATTTCTATAAAGAAACCCTTGCCATTCCCGCCATTACCGGTAAAAAGACCAAGAAAGAAAAGTTTGCCGGTGCTATTTCCACCTACACGATTGAACCGATGATGCACAACGGTGTGGCGCTCCAGGGCGGCACCTCGCACTACTTTGGTAACGGTTTTGCCAAAGCTTTCGGTATTCAGTTTACCGACAGAGATAATCAACTCCAAAACCCCCACCAAACTTCATGGGGTGTCTCCACAAGAATGATCGGCGCGATTATTATGGTGCATGGTGATGACAACGGCTTAGTATTACCGCCGAAAATTGCGCCTATTCAAGTGGTCATTATTCCGATTGCCGCGCACAAAGGCGGTGTACTTGAAAAAGCCGATGAATTAGCTGCAAGGCTTAAAGCCAAAGGGATTCGCGTAAAGATTGACGACAGCGACAATTCTCCCGGCTGGAAGTTTGCAGAGTATGAAATGAAGGGTGTTCCCGTTCGCTTGGAAATCGGACCCAAGGATATTGAAAAAGAGCAGTGTGTATTGGTTAGGCGCGATAATCGCGAAAAAACCTTCACTCCCCTTTCCGACTTGGAAAACGCAGTTGAAAATACGCTCAACGCCGTGCATGACGGGCTCTATCAAAAAGCGCTTGATAACCTGAAAGAAAAAACCCACACAGCGCTTACCTATGAAGAGTTTCTCAACTACTCCGCACAGGAAGGCGGCTTTATTAAAGCGATGTGGTGCGGTGACAGCGCTTGTGAGGACAAAATTAAAGATGAGACCGGCGGTGTAAAATCCCGTTGCATTCCCTTTGAAGAAGAAAAACTTTCCGACACCTGCGTTTGCTGCGGCAGACCTGCCAAGCATATGGTATATTGGGGTAAACAGTATTAAAAAAAGAGGCATCGCCTCTTTTTTTAATATTGTTTTCAAATTTTAGTGCTCATTTTTCTCTCGTTTAGGATTGAGATCAATGCTTGCAATTTTAATTTTTTATAATTATCATTGTTAAATTAAGGATAATGTAAAGGTATATGCAAGTGAATATGAGATGTTGAAAAGTTGTTTAAAGTGTTGATAAGTGTGTAACAATTCTGTTAATTAGCGTGAAACATTTTTCAAAAATCAAGAATACTGTAACTTTTCACAAAATTTTGGGCTACTTATAAATATTTTCAACATAGTTGTGCACATTATAAAGTATGATTTATCACCATATGCTTTATAGTATGATTTAGTAGTATTATATCGCTTTGCATATTTTTAACTCTATTTTATTGTTTCATGAAACTTTTTGTATATTTCTCTTTTCTGCCTTACTATCGGTAGTCATCTTTTTTATAATATTTCAAAAAATTTACCTCTTTACATTTTGCTTGACTGTCTTCCCTGCCATAAAACGCATAAAAGAAAACCGTGCTCATTCGCAAATGAGCACGGTTATTTTTTTAAGAATTACTGAACATTCTTTTTGAGAGTCTCAAGGCAATCAACAAGTTCTGCCGGTACTCTGCCGTCAAACTTATCATAGAGTTCTTGAATTCTCTTGGTATCTTCTACCCAGAGGTCTTTATCTACACTGAGCATTTCGTTGAGGCTGTCGATGCTTACTTCACCCTCTAAGCCTTCAATATTGATATCTTCAGCATAGGGCACATAACCGATTTCGGTTTCTTTTGCATCTACTTTACCGTCGCAACGCTCAATAATCCAATCAAGAACACGAAGGTTATCACCGAAGCCCGGCCACATAAAGTTACCTTCGCTGTCTTTACGGAACCAGTTAACATTAAAGATCTTAGGAGCCTTGTCGCCCAATTTCTTACCCATTTCAATCCAGTGGCCCCAATAATCAGCCATGTTGTAACCGCAGAACGGAAGCATAGCCATCGGGTCGGAACGAACCACGCCGACTGCACCTGCAGCTGCTGCGGTCGTTTCGGAAGCCATAGCGGAACCGACGAATACACCGTGGTTCCAATCTCTTGACTGGTAAACCAGAGGAGCCAACTTAGCACGGCGGCCGCCGAATACGATTGCGGATACCGGCACACCCTGCGGGTTCTCAAACTCGGGGCTTAAGCACGGGCAGTTAACGGTCGGAGCAGTAAATCTGGAGTTCGGGTGAGCACCTTTTTCAGTGCTGTCGATCGGCCAGGGATTACCTTTCCAGTCGTTAGCCTTCTGCGGGCGATCTTTGGTAAGACCTTCCCACCAAACAGTGTTGTCTTCCAGATTGTGGCAAACGTTGGTGAAGATGGTGTTCTTCTTGGTGGACTCAAGCGCATTGAAGTTGGATTTTTCGTTGGTGCCGGGAGCAACGCCGAAGAAACCGTTTTCGGGGTTAATCGCATAGAGTCTGCCGTCGGGACCGATGTTGAGCCAGGAAATGTCATCACCGACAGTGAAGACTTTGTAGCCCTTCTTTCTGTAGCCTTCCGGCGGAATGAGCATAGCAAGGTTTGTCTTACCGCAAGCAGACGGGAAAGCAGCGCAGACATACTTGGTTTCGCCCTGCGGGTTTTCGATACCCAAGATGAGCATATGCTCAGCCATCCAGCCTTCGTTTCTGCCAAGGTAAGAAGCAATACGCAATGCGAAGCACTTTTTACCTAAGAGCACGTTGCCGCCGTAAGCGGAGTTTACGGAGATAATGGTGTTATCCTGCGGGAACTGCACAATCCATCTCTTTTCGGGGTCTACATCGCACTTTGCGTGGAAACCGCGAATCCACTCATCGCTGTCACCGAGTTGGTCTAAAACAGCCTTGCCGATTCTGGTCATAATCGCCATGTTGAGTACAACATAGATAGAGTCGGTCAATTCAATACCGATTTTGGAGAAAGGAGAACCGATGGGACCCATGGAATACGGAATGACATACATCGTTCTGCCCTTATAAGTGCCTCTTGCAATATCATAGAGCATTTTGTAGCACTCTTCGGGGTCTTTCCAGTGGTTGGTCGGGCCTGCTTCTTCTTCGGTGGGTGTGCAAATAAGAGTTCTGTCTTCTACACGCGCCACGTCGTTGGGCTTGGTTCTGTGAAGATAACAGCCGGGAAGCTTTTCTTCGTTGAGCTTAATCATCTCTCCGGTTTGGCAAGCCTCAGCGCGCAGAGCTTCCAATTGTTCCTCGGAACCGTCAATCCAAACGATGTTATCGGGAGTGACAAGTTCCACTTTCTCTGCAATCCAATCTAAAACAGATTGATTGTTGGTTAAATTAGCCATATTGTTCTCCTTTCAGAAGAAATATTTTCAAATTTTATCACTTTATATTATACAATAAAGTTTTTGTACATTCCATACATTTTTTTTATAAATAAAAAGATAAATTCCCGTATCTAATATACAATATGCACAACAAAATTGCTATTTTATCACTTCATCAATCGGCATTGTCGCATATGCATTCAATGCGCTGTCAGCTGTGTTGCCGGCTAAGAGTTCATAATACCCCTGTGCGGCAATCATTGCCGCATTGTCACCGCAGTATTTGAGTTCCGGGAAATACAGTTCATAGCCGTTGAGTTTTGCCCCCTCAAGCATTTTTTCACGTAGCATACTGTTTGCCGAAACTCCGCCGGCGAGCACTATTTTGCGGTAGCCGAACTCTTTGGCGGCGCGCAAGGTATTATCGCACAGGCAATCGGTAACGGCATTCAAAAAAGAGGCACCCAAATCCTTATTAGAAAGCACTTCCCCTTTTTGGTCAGCATGATGAATAAGATTGATTACATTAGTCTTTAAACCGGAAAATGAAAAGTCGAAAGGAGCTCCCTCTACTTTCGGGTGCGGAAATGAAAAGGCACTTCTATTGCCGCCGGCAGCTGCTTTATCCAAATTCAGACCGCCGGGGTACGGCAGCCCCATTGTGCGCGCCGCTTTATCCAGGCATTCCCCTGCTGCATCGTCGCGCGTTCTGCCGATAATTTCAAAACTTGTATAATCCTTTACCGCAACAATATGCGAGTGACCGCCGCTGACAACTAAGCACAAAAACGGCGGTTCCAAATCGGGAAAAGAAATGTAATTAGAAGCAATATGCCCTCTCAAATGATGCACCGGAATGAGCGGTTTGCCGGAAGAGAGCGCCAAACCTTTGGCAAAGTTAACTCCTACCAACAGCGCACCGATTAAACCGGGCGCATAGGTAACGGCAATCGCATCAATATTATCAAGTGTTTGCCCTGCTTGAGAAAGCGCCTGCGCGACTACTCCGTTGATGGCTTCGGCATGCAGGCGGGAGGCTATCTCCGGCACGACACCGCCATATATAATATGCTCATCTACTTGTGAAGCAACCACATTGGAAAGCACGGTTCTGCCGTCTTCCACAACGGCTGCCGCTGTTTCATCACAAGAAGATTCTATTCCGAGAATTCTCATAACTGCTTTGTCATTATTACCGCATCTTCTTTCGGCAAGCGATAAAAATTTCTCCTTATTCCTAAGTTTTCAAAACCAAGCGCTTCATAGAGCGCGATCGCTGCCTCATTAGAGGCGCGCACTTCCAGTGTCAGCTCATATATGCCGTTTTCTTTGGCGACCCGGATCATTTGCTCCAAGAGCGCCTTCGCAATTCCTTGTCGCCGAAACGCAGGCACAACCATCACTTTGGAAATAAAGCCCTGCCCTGCTGCATAATTAAGTGCTGCACAGCCGATAAGCGTATCACCCTCAAGCGCACAGAGAAATATGGCATCTTCTTTATAAAGCTCACTCTCAAAAGCACTTTCGCTCCAAGCGACAGTGCCGAAACACTGCGTTTCAAGCTCACAAAGCGCAGGAATATGTTCTTTTTTAAATCTTTCTATTCTCATGCTTTAGCATCATACCATGTCTTGCCGCAGCCGACATCGGCTTTGAGTTTAACCCCCATTTGGCAAGCATTTTCCATTTCTTCTTTGAGTAAATCTTTGATATACTCGCTTTCGTCCTCACTTGCTTCAATAATCAATTCATCGTGCACTTGCAGAATTAATTTTGATTTGAGTTTTTCGGCTTTTAAGCGCCGATAGACCTTTATCATCGCAATTTTGATAATATCTGCCGCCGTACCTTGAATGGGCATGTTACGCGCCACTCTTTCACCGAAGGAGCGAATCATTCCGTTGTGGGATTTTAACTCCGGCAGGTAGCGCCTTCTGCCAAAAGTAGTGCTGACAAAGCCATCTTCTTTGGCTTTGGTAATGACTTCCTGCATATACCTGTCAATGCCGCTGAAATGGTCTAAATAACCCTTAATATAACTGTCTGCTTCTTTACGGGTAACACCGATATCTTTGGCAAGTGAAAAAGCGCCGATACCGTAAACTATTCCGAAATTGACCGCTTTCGCGCTTCTGCGCATTTCACCGGTAACCTCTTCCGGCGGTACGCCGAATACTTCGGAAGCGGTAATGGCGTGAATATCCGCCCCTTCATTAAAGGCTTTTTTCATATTTTCATCATCAGCGATTGCAGCAAGCACGCGCAATTCAATTTGGCTGTAATCGGCATCCACAAGAGTGCAGCGCTCTTTTGCCAAGAAAAATTTGCGCATTTCCATACCGAGTTTGGTTCTGATAGGAATGTTTTGCAAATTCGGCTCGGTCGAGCTGATTCTGCCTGTTCTGGTCTCGGTTTGATTAAAGGAGGAATGAATTCTGCCATCAGGCGAAATAACTTTTACCAAACCATCACAGTAGGTGGATTTGAGTTTACTCAGCGAGCGATATTCCAAAATCAGCTCAATGACCGGATGTGCATCGACTAAGCCTTCGAGCACTTCCGCTTTTGTGGAATAGCCGCTTTTCGTTTTCTTTTTGCAGGGCAGCTGCAAATCTTCAAACAGCGCCACACCCAGCTGCTTGGGTGAATTGATATTAAATTCTTTACCGACCATTTCATAGATTTGCGCTGTGATTTCTTCAATGCGCACACCTAATTGCTCGCCGAAAGCGATAATCCCCTCTTTATCGACCAAAAAGCCTTCTATTTCCATACTCGCAAGCACTTGTGCAAATGGTATTTCTACATCATTTAATAAAGAGGATTGTTGATTATTTTCTATAAGAATGCGCAATTTTTCACAAAGTACCGGCAAAACGGCGCAGCTTTTGATAGATTCTTCTCTTTCGCTTTCATCGGTTTCGGGTGCAGGCACCTCATATTTAAAAGCAAGTGCCTGTGCCGAGTAATCTTTGGCATCGGGTTCTAAAATATAGCCTGCTAAAGAAGTATCCATCACTACATTTTTGAGCGCGGTGCCGAATTTTTCTGCAGCCGTGAAGAGGGGTTTTACATTATCCACCGCTTTTGGGGTGTCACTCTCAAACACCTCTGCAATAAATGCATAAAAATTCAAATCAATTGCATCGGCAAAGACCACCGCGCCATCTGTCGCAAAAAACAGACCGCTTAAAGAGTCATCGGCATACTCGCCACTCATATAGATCATCGGCTGCTCTTTGAGTTTTTGAGAAAGGGCGCTTAAATCTTCTGCAATTTCAAAATCGACTTTGAATGCGGGAGTTTCTTGTGTTTGCTCGCAGGCATCGGTAGAAAAATCAATTTTTTTCAACAGCGAATATAATTCGAGTTTTCTCAAAATACGCAGGCTTTCTTCTTCATCGGGCGCAGCAATTTTGTAATGCGCCAAATCGGTATCAATCGGTGCCTGCAAATTAATTTCGCCCAATTCGCGGCTCAAAAAGCATTTCTCTTTTGAGGCAAGCAGTTTGGTGCGCATAGCGGGTTTGATATCCAGCTCTTCAAGATGTTTATAAATATAATCCACACTGCCAAAGCGGGAAATAAGTTCTTGTGCTCCCTTCTCACCAATACCGGCAACACCGGGAATATTATCGGAAGTGTCGCCTTGAATGGCTTTAATTTCAATGAGTTTTAAAGGCTCAACACCATATTTTTCTTTTATCAGTTCCGGCGTATACTCCACGGTAACCGGCTGCCCTTTTTGGGTGGAAGCAAGAAGCACGCTTACATGTTCATTAACCAGCTGCAAAGAATCTCTATCGCCGGTCGCAATATAACAGTACTCCCCTTGCGTAGCACTGGCAGCCGAAAGGGTTCCTAAAATATCATCGGCTTCGTAGCCCTCTTTTTCCACAACACAGTAACCGAGGGCGCGCAGTAAATCTTTCAAATACGGAAACTGCTCGGCAAGTTCCGGCGGCATCGGCTTTCTGCCCGCCTTATAATCGGCATACATTTTATGCCGAAATGTCGGCTTTTTTAAATCAAAAGCCACCGCTACACCTTCGGGCTTTGTTTGCTCTAAAAGCTTAAAAAAGATATTCATAAACCCGTAAATGGCGTTCGTATGAATGCCCTCTTTGGTAGAAAGGTCTCGAATACCGTAGAATGCGCGGTTGATAATACTGTTGCCGTCAATGACTAAAAAACTCATATTTCCTCCAAAACAAAGCGGCTCTTTGCTCGCTTGTTATCAATTATCCTTTTCTATATATTTTACCATAAATCATTTGTCATTTAAAGTTTATTATGCTATAATTTTTAAAAATATATTAATTAAGGTTTCACAATGAAAATCGGTTCTATCGAAATTAAAAACAACTTAATATTAGGTCCGATGGCGGGCGTTGCCGACATGGCGTTTCGAGAACTGTGTGTTGAGTTCGGTGCAGGCTTCACAGTCGGTGAAATGGTAAGTGCGAAAGGATTTACCATGGGTGACAGAAAAAGCGCCGAATTACTGCGCTTGAGCGACAAAGAGCGCCCCTCTGCCATTCAGCTGTTCGGCACCGACCCGGCAACCATGGCGCTGGCAGCCAAAAAATGCCTTGCCTTTTCGCCGGATGCGATTGATATTAATATGGGCTGCCCTGCCCCGAAGGTTGCCAACACCGGTGCGGGCAGTGCATTACTCAAAAACCTGCCGCTGGCAAAAGAGATAATTCACGCGGTAGTTGAAGCGAGCGAAGTGCCTGTAACGATTAAATTTCGCACGGGATGGGACAGTGACTCCAATGTAGCAGTTGAACTTGCCAAAATCTGCGAGGAAGAAGGCGCTGCTGCTATTACGGTTCACGGCAGAACCAGGCAGCAAATGTATGCTTTTCCGATTGATTATGAAACGATTGCCGCGGTCAAACAAAGTGTTACTATTCCTGTCATCGGTAACGGCGGCATTCGGGATGTGCCGAGCGCCGTGGAAATGCTTGCTCAAACCGGTTGCGATGCGCTGATGGTGGCGCAAGGCGCCCTTGGCAAACCTTGGATTTTTCAACAGATTGCCGCTTATCTCAACCACACCATCATTCTTCCCGACCCGCCGCTTGAACAGCAGATGTTATACATGATAAAACATATCGAGCGCATAGTCGCCTACAAAGGTGAAAAAATCGGTATGCGCGAGGCGCACAAGCATGCCGCCTGGTACTTAAAGGGCACACGCGGCGCCGCCGCTTACCGCCGCGAATGCGGGCAACTACAGTCCATAGATGATTTAAAAGCACTCGCCGCACAAATCATAATGCGCAATACTAATCAAAACGATGAAGAAACGGAGTAAACCTATGAGAAAAAAGAAAAAAATCATTCTCTCAATCGTTAGTATCATTCTTTGCGCCGCTGTTTGTTTTTGCCTGTTTGGCGCCTACTCACCCTTTACGGCACTTAGAAAAGCATATAACAAACCGCAAACGCTTATCAGTCTTGAAAAAGAAGCACCTGAAATAGCAAATAACATCTTTATTACCGCGCACCGCGGCGTAAATGCACAAGCACCGGAAAACACCTTACCTGCCTATGAAAAAGCGATTGAACTCGGCTATTATTCCGCCGAGTGCGACATCAAACAAAGCTCCGACGGCACCTGGGTGCTCTATCACGACCCGCTTTTATTTACAAGATTTCAAAAATGGGGCGCAGTCGGCGATAAAGACTTGGCAACGCTCAAAAGCTATCCGTATAAAACAGGAACGGCTTTTTGGGAATACCCGGATGTGCGCATCCCGACTTTAGAGGAATATCTTGAGCTGTTTGTCGGCAGTTCAACCAGACCGCAAATTGAGATTAAAACCTCTAACTATGACTCACTCGGCTCGGTTGTTGAAGCTGTAAAAGCAAAAGGATTAGAAAAAAACGCAATCATTATTTCCTTTGATTTGGAACAGCTCAAGGAAATTCGCAAATACGATAGTGAAATCGAACTGTGGTATTTAGTTTATAAAATCAATCAAAAGAAAATTGACGAAGCAAAAAGCCTCGGCAACTGCTGGATTTCGGCTGATATCGATCTCAATAATGAAAAGTCAATTTCGCTTTGTCTTTCTCAAGATGTCGGTCTGTCACTGTGGACAGTCAATAAAACAAAAGATGCCCAGAAGCTGTATGATATGGGAGTCAGGTATATCGAAACTGACAAACTGTATAACTAAAATCGTTGACAGGTTAGAATAAAAACACAGGGAAGCAATATTGCTTCCCTGTGTTTTTATTAAATAACTTACTGAATGGCTTTATTAAAGAATTTGACCAAATCTTCCAAAACCTGCTGCCTGTCGGTTTCATTGTGAATTTCGTGGCGGTCAGTTTTATAGAGGTTCATGTCGGTCTTGGAATGACCGCCTGCGCGCAGCTTAGCGTAAACCTCTTTAGGACCTTTGCCGTAAGCACCAACCGGGTCATCGTGACCGGCGCAAACCAAAATCGGCAAATCATTCGGCACTTTTTGGTACCACTCTTCATCGTTGACAAACATTAAGAGTTTGAACAAATCCATATAGCCTGCAACCGTGAATAAGAAACCGCACAGCGGGTCGGCAATATATTTGTCGACAATTTCTTCATCTTTGGTCAGCCAATCAAAATCGGTGCGCTTTTCGGTCTTTTTGTTGTAAGAACCGAATGCCAAATTGTTAATAAATGTGGACTTATACTGAGAGCCTTTTTTCTTTCTTTCTCTCTTGGCAAGTGCGTAACCGATTTTCAGTGCAGGGTTGGAACCGGCAGTACCGCAGAATACGGCACCGGCAAGTTTATCGGCAAAGAAAGCCGTATATCTTCTCGCAATAAAGGAACCCATGGAGTGACCGAACAGGATAATCGGCACTTCGGGGAATTCATCTTTGAGCATATCGGTCAAAGTTGCTTCATCTTCTACTAAGTGCACATCGCCGTCTTCTTCACCAAAATAGCCTTGATTTTCCTCTTTGCCTTCGGGAATAGACCTGCCGTGACCCATATGGTCATCAATCACAAAAGAAAAACCTTGGGTATTGAAATACTCTGCCATTTCGGCATATCTCTCGCCATGTTCCGCCATACCGTGAACCATTTGGATAATTGCTTTAGGCTCATCAATCAGCCATTCTCTGACAAAAATATCACCCAAACCGGTAGATGACGGGAAAGTAATTTCTCTGTAAGCCATAATTAAAAACTCCTTAAATTGTTTTTATCAAAAAGATTATTCGGCATCGCCGTCAGTTTCAGCCGCATCTTCCTCTTCGGGAAGTTCACTGGTGCAGTGCGGGCAACGTGTTGCCTCAATATCAATTTCACTCTTGCAGAAGGGGCATATTTTGGTGGTTTCTTCTTCCACTTCTTCCTTTTTCTTTTTGCCGATGGTTGCCGCTTTTCTGACAGCTTTGACAATCAGGAAAACGATAAACGCCATCAAAATAAAGCTGATGATCGAAGAAATAAAAGCACCAAACTCTACCGTTGTGGCTTCATTGCCCGGGATGATTTCAAAGCGCAATGCACTCAATTTACCTTCAGCATCACTGCCGATACAGTTTAAAACCGGGGTGATGATTTTTTCCACCAAAGCCGTAACAACATCTTTAAACGCAGCACCGATGATAACGCCGACTGCAAGGTCAATAACATTGCCCTGGTCGATAAAGTCTTTAAAATCTTTAAACAACTTCTTCATTACAAAATCTCCTCACGAAAAAATAATATATATCATTATACAACAATCAAAAAAACAATGCAATATCTATTTCGCGCTTAAAATATCGCAATAAAGTAAAAAAAGATTGTATTTCATTCTTATATATTATATAATGTTATGCGAACTGCATCCGGAAAGGAGTGGTATCATGACAAAAGAAAAAATGCTGTTCACGGCAGACATCGGTAATACAACCATTACTATCGTTGTCTACCGGGAGGACGAGCCGCTGTTTTTGGCGCGCATTAATTCAGACAGGCGCAAGACTTCCGACCAGTATGCGTACGACCTGAGACAATTGCTTGAAACCAAAAAATGCGGTATGGAAGGGTTTACGGGAGCTGTACTGAGTTCTGTTGTTCCCGAGCTTTCCCCTGTTCTCAAAGCCGCGATTAAAGACTTGCTCGGTATAGAGGCGCTTATGGTGGACTTAGGTGTAAAAACCAAGTTGGATATCAAGTGTGTCAATCGCGGAGAATTGGGTGCTGACTTAGTAGCAGGTGCTGTCAGCGCTAAAGAAAAATACCCCCTGCCCTGCTTGATTTGGGACCTCGGCACTGCAACAAAAATCAGTGTTTTAGATGAAAACGGTGCCTACTTAGGCTGCACCATCAGTGCAGGTATCAAGATGTGCATTGAACATTTAGGGTCCGGCACAAGTTTACTCAATCCGATCGAGATTAAAGCTTACAACAAGCCTTTCGGCAATGTGACATTTGATTCTATTGCATCGGGCACGATTGTCGGCACGGCTGTGATGCTGGAAGGCTTAAGTCAAAGAATTATGCAAAGCTTAGGCTATGAAAGTATGAGCATTGTGCTTACCGGCGGTTTGGCACCTATCATTGCCAACAGTGTCGAAAAATATCAGCCGATTTATGACAAAAATCTCATTAATGACGGATTAAAACTTATCTACGAATACAATCAAGGGGGAAAAACAATTGAATAAAGAAAAAATCTATCGCCTGAGTATCACGGCGATTCTTATTGCCATTATCATTATTATGGCATTCACACCTGTAGGCTATTTAAAAATCGGCTTACTGTCCATCACGTTCTTAACTGTCCCGATTATTATCGGTGCCGTTACAAACGGTCCGATTGTCGGCGCAATATTAGGGCTGACATTCGGTATTACAAGTTTTGTACAGTGCTTCGGTATGGATGCCTTCGGCACGGCACTGATGCAAATCAGCCCTGTTAAAACCGCCATTATGTGCATTGTGCCGCGCGTGCTTATTGGTATCGTGTGCGGGTGCATTTATAAAGGACTCTCGAAAACGAAGCTCCCGTCCGTACCTGCATATGCGATAAGTGCTTTGAGCGCTCCGCTGACAAATACGGTTTTATTTATGGGTCTGCTGATCCTCTTTTTCTGGAAAAGCGAGTATCTGCAAAGCGTGGCAACCAGCCTCGGCGCTTCGAGTGTAATAAAGTTTTTAATTGCTATGGTAGGTATTAACGGAATCGTAGAACTGATTGTGTGCACCATCTTAGGCACTGTCATTCTCATTCCACTCAGTAAAGCAACCGCAAGGTTTTCGAAATAAATATCCACCCGCATAGCGGGTGGTATTTCATTTTCGGGCATAGCCCTAATATTACTGGCGGCGCACAAGTGCGCTTTTTATTGGCCTGCCAGCCATGCAACTGTTACTTACTACCCGTTGAACGGGTCCCGTGG
>JAFRJB010000055.1 GCA_017432485.1 Clostridia bacterium | reverse complement strand
TTTCTTTTTTTCATTACTTACCTCCGATTTTTGTATTGGTCTTGACTGGCAGGTCTTTTCCATTATACATCTTTCGGAGGTTTTGTTCACCGGTTAACCTTTTTTGAACCACGCGACTATCGCGTGGTTTTCGTTATACAACAAGTGGCGGTTCGGTTTACCGAACCGCCAATATTATTTCTCAGAATACAGTATACAGCACACATAGTACAGAATATAAGGGCGGACAAAGTCCGCCCCTCTGTTGCCTGTTGCCTGTCGCCTGTAACCTGTAACCGGTTCGGTTTACCGAACCGGTTATTCTTATCAAGTGCGACTGTGTCGCCCTCAATTCATTATTCATTATTCACTATTCACTAAAAAAAAAGACTGTGCCAAGCACAGTCAATTTTTTTACAGTTCTACCTTGCCGCTTTCTTTGCCGTTGATGACATAGTAAAGCGCATTGTCTTCAGCCTTCACGTAAAGCTCGATGCCTCTGATAGCGCCCTTGCCGCCGTTGGCTTTAAAATCAGCCTTTGCAAGCTCGGCGAGTGTGGAAGCGTCAACCTGCTTCTCGCCATACTCGAAGAACAAGCCTTTGACAGCTACGGTGAGTAATTGCTTCTCTACCGGGTTCTTCTTAGCAGCCTTTTTCTCGGTCTTCTTGGTTTCTTTCTTAGCCGGAGCTGCCTTCTTGGTTTCTTTCTTAGCAGCCTCTTTCTTTGCCGGAGCGGCTTTCTTGGTCTCCTTCTTAGCGGGAGCAGCCTTCGCGGTTTCTTTCTTTGCGGGAGCCGCTTTCTTGGTCTCCTTCTTAGCGGGAGCAGCCTTCTTGGCTTCGGTCTTAGCGGGAGCCTTCTTCTCTTCAGTTACTTTTGCAGTTTCTGCTGCTTTGGTAGCGGGCTTCTTTTCTTCCGCTTTTTTGGTAGTCTTCTTTGCTGTAGCCATTGTCATAACCATCCTTTACTGTTTTATTTTTCTCATAGAATTTACTGAGATAGTTCTATTTTTGCACAATGGGTTTAAGGGTTCGATCCTTATTGTCTCTCGCCTGCCCTTTTCGGCTAATTCACACGCTTTTTTCTTTACTTGGCGACAGCCAAGCGGCATCAAAAGCGAGCAAATTACCTCAAAAATTACTAACCGAGAAATGCTTTGTAGTTTTGGTCTGCCGATTTTTTACATAGGCAAGGCTAAAAGTCGAAGGAATGCTGTCGCATTGCGAGGCTTTTTAACGCAGATTTTGTGAAAAAGAGGTGACCAAAACCAAAAAGGTTCGAATCGTTAAGCCCACTGGAAATTGCGGAATTTTATCATTTGCTGTAAAGCAATTTGCTTTTATAGCACAAATGTACAAAAACATCTTGGCAATTATAGCACTATTTACCAAATAATGCAAGGGCTTGCAAACAGAACCTATATTTTGTATAATAAAGTATCAACAATCAGCGCAATATGTGTGTAATATGACTTAAAAATAAAAACGAGAGAGGAACTCACATGGCAACCATTCGCACTGCCACCCCTGCCGACGTGGCGCGGGCGGAATATATTTGCATTGAAACAGCCGATGAGCGGCTCAAAAGCAGCGCCAAGCAGGCGAAAATTACCGCGCTGCTGTTTTCGACCTACTACATAACGCGCGAAAGCCGCAACTGCTTTGTGCTCGAGGAAAACGGCGAGGTAGTCGGCTACATTCTGTGCAGCACCGATTTGCGCGGCTTTCTCAAAAGCTACTGCGGCGGCGACATCTTCCGCGCGGTTGCAAAGCGCTCCCCGCTGTGGGGCGCGGTGAGCCTGTTTGTGCCGGCAAAGTATGTGCTCTTCTCCCCTGCCTACCCGGCGCACCTGCATATTGATATTTTAGAGTCGCACCAAGCGGCGGGCTACGGCAGCGAGCTGATGCGCACCCTGCTCGCGCACTTAAAAGCGGAACAGATTAAGGGTGTGTGCCTCTCCTGCGGCGCGGGCAACACAAGGGCAATTCATTTCTACGAGAAATTCGGCTTTAGCACCAAACTCCACGCCTTCGGCGGCAAACTGATGGCGAAAAAACTGTAATAAGCAAAGAATAAAGGCAATAGGTTGAAAAAACCTATTGCCTTTATTTGGTCGGAGTGACAAGACTTGAACTTGCGACCCCTTGACCCCCAGTCAAGTGCGCTACCACCTGCGCTACACCCCGATAAGTTCACTTCGTTCACAGTGATATTCGCTTGTGGCGAGTGATATTTTTTGCAATGCAAAAAGTGATATTTGCCGGTGGCAAGTGATATTTTTGCTTGCGCAAAAGTTGTGGGCGGGACACCCGCACCCGAAAATAAATACCACAAGCATTTAATTCTCGCTTAAAGTGCTTTACTATTATAGTATATTATCACAAAAAATGCAACAGTTATTTTTTGAAATCAATACGAAAACTCTTCGGCTTTGCTTAAGTCAAAACTCGGCTGACTTTTTTGCGGCGCGCGGCTGTTATTATTTTTCTTATACACTTTATTATCTCTTTTATTATTGTGTAAAGATTTTTGACAGGTTGCTGTAAAAGTTTTTGACAGGTTGCTGTAAAAAATTTTACCATCACCTGTGAAGTTTTTTAACAGGTAAATTTTTGACCTGCCGGCACTCTTTTCTTCAATGAGGTCTTTTTGTATTAAGGCACTCAAACAATTATTGACTGTCACTCGTGATACGCCGATGCGGCGCGCAATGGCGCTCTGGCTGGCATAGCAGCCGCTATCGCTGTTGACGGTAAAGCTGAATATTAACGCATAAACCAATAACTGATTTTGCGATAAATGCAGTTCATCCACCATAAAATCATAAATCGTAAAGTAACTGTTCATCTTCTCGCTCCCCGCGCCTGACTTTCATGAATGATATTATGGTAGTATGAATTGTTTAGACTTGTGAGTTGATTTCAAAACAGCAGCGAGTTCGGTAAATGTCGGTGTTCAGTGGCGAGTTCGCAAAAACGAACTCGGCAGAGGTGAAGTATTCTTTATTGCTTGCACTATTAGCGGGAGTTCGCAAAAGCGAACTTTTTAGCTATTAGCCTATTAGCATATTGGCATATTGGCGAATGGTGGCGAGTTCGAAAAAACGAACTCGCATTTAAACTGCAAGGCTTTGCCTTGCCACCTTTAATTCCGCATTTCGCATTATCACGCCGGTTCGGTTTACCGAACCGCCTCTTTGGCGCAGCCGAAACTTCACTGCATCGCAACTTCACGCAGCGCTTTGCGCTGCTTTTTTATTGCGTTGCTTTGCAACGCCACCGCAATTCCTCAGTCCTCCTTCCTCATTCCTCATGCACTTGCGCCTTGCGCAAACTTCACGCAGTGCTTGCACTGCCTTTTTATTGCGCGCTGCGCGCGCCACCACTCATTCCTCATTCCTCATTCCTCATTCACTCAGCGCCTCGCGCTGCTCTGTTGCCCGCGCAATAAAAAATTGACTTGGTCTTAACCAAGTCAATTTTTGATTTCTCTTTCCATCAGCGGGTTGACATAGAGCGGCGAAAAGTCGAGCTTTGCAATATCGCCGGCTTTGACATCGCTGCCGGTGACATCAATGGCGGTGTGTGAGAGCCCGATTTGCCCGACCACCTTATATTTTTTGCCGTTAATCTCGACTGCCGCGCCCTGCTTGCCCAGGTAATCTTTCACCCCGCGCAAGCCGGTAATGAGCGCATCTTTCATCGAGAAAATATCGAAGCGCGGCGCCATGCCCCAACCGTCCGTATGCCCGACAGGGATAATCGCCACCCGCGCGGGCGCTTTGGTGGTGTAGGTGCCGTTGTAGCCGATTTTGTAGCCCTTGGGGAAGGTGGTCATATCAATAACCGGTGCTTCGAGGTAGCCGACTCTTTTGAGCTTCTTCGCATTCGCACCCAAAATCCTGCCCGTGAAGGCGGAGCCGATGCGTACGGCATCCAGCCGCGAGGCGGGCACATTAAAGGCGGCGGAAGAATTTGCCGCGTGCACCATATCAAAAGTATAGCCTCTTGCCTTTAAAGCGTTGACCACATCTAAGAAAGTATCGAGTTGTTCCTCGGTGCGGTTGATATCGGTAAATGCCGCCGCAAAGTGGGTATAAATGCCCTCAAAGCGGATGCACTTGCAGGTGTCTAAGAGGAAGCAGATGTCATCTATCTCCGCGGGTAACAGACCATACCTGCCCATGCCGCTGTCGATTTTCAGGTGCGCCCTGCCGATGATGCCTTTGCTCTCGCAATACGCCTGATACACCATCGCCGCATCCTGCGAGCCGATGGTCGCAATCGCGCCGCAATCGGCAATGCGCGCCGCTTCTTCCGGCACGGCGGTGGAGCGAAGCATCAGCATATCTTTGCCCTGCAGCAATCCGCCTAGGAGCGCTTCGGCATCTTCAATTTCGGTCACGGCGAACATCTCGGTGCCGTTAGCGGCAAGCAGCTCTGCCATATAATCTCTGCCGAAGCCGTAGCCGTTGCCCTTGAGCACGCCGATAAGCTTGGCGCTGCCGACTTCCGCCCTGACAGCCTGAATGTTATCGATAATATCCTGTTGGTTGATGATATACTTCATTTTTTTCCTCTTATGAATTAGGAATTTTGAATTTTGAATGTTGAATGTTGAATTGTGGTGGCAGGTTCGCTGCGCGGTGCGCGCAGCGAACAGTGTTCAGTTTTCAGTGTTCAGGGTTCAGTGGTGCCGCAAGCGGCACATTTAATTCCGAATTCCGAATTCCGAATTATTCTAATCGAGTGCAAAGCACATATCGACTTCTAATCGGGTAAGGGCAGAGCCCTTAAACTCCACTCTCCACTCTTCACTCTTCACACTGGAATTAAGCTGACTGCGTCATCTTAATTTCTTGCGCAGTTTGTCTGCGGTGTTATAAAGATTGTAAACGAGCGGATTGAGCACCAAGTCATACTCGCCGAGGAACTCGCGAATATAGCCGTTAAACCCTCTCTTGAAGCGGTAGAGCCCGTAGTGCGGGTTATCTTCATTCTCGGTGTCGCCGCTGATGCCGCCGAAGTCATAGACTTCCGCGCCGGTTTCCAAGCCCCACTCAATCATCTTCCACTGCAAGAGATAGTTCGGGTAAGTATTGCGGTAGGAGTTGGAACTTGCGCCGTATTGGTACTTGCAGGTTTTGCCGAAATTAATCGCAATCGTGCCCGCAATCGGCTTGCCCTCGTAATACGCCATATAAAGGCGCGCATACTCGCCCATATTGTCAAGCATCGATTCAAAGTAACCGATGGGGCGGGTGGAAAAGCCGTCTCTCTCGCCGGTTTCTTTCATAATCTCCATAAACTCCGGCAGTGCCTCTTTGCCGCAGATTTTAACCTCTACGCCCTTGCGCCCCGCCTTGCGAATACGGTTGCGGTAATCCGGCTTAAAGGTGAGCATGAGCGCATCGGCATCCAAACCGTTGTAGTCAAAGACATACACAAAGCGCGCCTGCACGTTTTCAAAATCGAGCCCGCCGGGGAGTTTCTTGAAACCGCAGGAAAATAAGTGCTTTTCAAAGTCGGTATGGTCGACCGTGATTTCCGGGTCGATTTTAATGACATAGCCGTTATTCTCTTTGGCGATTTGCTTGATGCCCTCGAGCAGTTCATCGAAGGTTTCAAAGTCCTCAGTGTCGCAGGCAAAGCCGCGGCAGACATATAAAAGCGAAGCCTTAATCACCGGCATAAAGCGGATAAGCACGGAACCGGCGCCCTTGATGGTGCCCGCTTCGTCTTTGACCATGACCGCTTCCCACTTCCAGGCGGATTTTACTTTGCCCCAGTTGCGGGTATGGCAAAACAGCCCCTTGGGGTGAGAAGCCAAAAAGGCTTCGTACTCAGCGTAATTACTGTCGTTTACTCTTTCAATCATAGTTTTTACTCCACGGTGCCGTGCGGCGGCACCTGACAATTTTGAATTGTGAATTGTGAATTGTGGTGGCGAAGCGATGCTTCGCATTTTAATGATTTGACGTAGCGCGTCATGATTTGCTAACGCATGATTTCTCGCTTCGCTCCATGAATTGCATTGCAAGCAATGCATTATGGTGGTGCCGCTTTGCGGCACATTTTATTTACCGAACCGGGTACTATTATCTATTCCATCGTTTTGTAGGGGAGGGTCTCTGCGCCCTCCCGCAGCGGTTGGCGAGTTCGTTTTACCGAACCGGCTACTGTCGCCTATTAGCATATTAGCAGTTATCGAGTGGTGGCGCGCCTTGCGCGCCTTTTATAGATCTCTCCACTTCGGTCGAGATGACATTTTTTGTCATTCCGAGCGCAGCCGAGGAATCTTATAGAGCGAAGCGGAACGGGTGAGGGTGTCCCTCCCAATCATTCCGAATTCCGCACTCCGCATTCCGCATTGGAATGTTTTGCCTTTTATAGATCTCTCCACTTCGGTCGAGATGACATTTTTTGTCATTCCGAGCGCAGTCGAGGAATCTTATAGAGCGTAGCGGAACGGGTGAGGGTGTCCCTCCCAATAATTCCGAATTCCGCACTCCGCATTCCGCATTAATACGCAACACACAGTGTTGCCGCAAAATAATTTTGCATTTTAATCTTTGAATTTTGAATATGATATAGCGTAGCCACAGGCTACGCTATATGATTAAGATTCATCATCCTCATCCACTTGCACTTCGGTGAAGTCATCCTGCACCTGCGGGCGAGCCACCGGCAAGTCAAACTCTTGCTTTTGTGTCACTTCCTGCTCTTCGTTGAGGGTAACGCTGTCGAGCCTGTCCATCGCGTAGCGGTTAAACTCATCGTGCGCGACTTTCTTTGCCTTTTCTTCCCTGCTGGTCATATCCAAGTCAGGCGTGAAGTTCTTATTCTCCAGCTCATCGTTGAGGTTGTCTCTGAAGTTTGCCTCTAAGCGCGCAAAGTAGTTTTTCTTCACGCGGCTTCTGAGCGACTCGGAGAAGAACGCCAATGCCAAAGAGAAGATAAACAGGATAAAACCGGCAAAAATGTAGGTTCTTAAACCGTTTTGAATATAACGCTGTACGGCATAGTAGAGGTATGCCGGAATAATTTGCACACCGCTGCCGATTTGCTGCCAAATAAAGTAGCCGAAAATAATAATAAGCATAAATCCGGCACCGCCCAAGCCGTAGGCAAGCATACGAATGGTTTTGTGAATGACCTTAAAGCGGTAAATCGCAATCATAAAGAACAGTATTGCCACTGTCAAAATGAGCGAAACCACACAGGTGATGACGGCAATGGGTTTTGCCGTGCCCTTGAGTTGCGCATAGGAATCGATGTAGGAAATGCAAATATTATTTTTGTAGATTTCCATTGTCTGGTCGGCAAAGCGCTTGATATCCTTTTTCATTTTGCCATCGACCGTAATGCCCTTCTCTTTGAAAGAATCGGTAATGGTATCAATTGTCAGCTGCTCGAGGTCATCGACATCAATATCATAATTTTTGCCATCCACAACCGCATCGATATAGGTCTTAATATCTTCGGCGATTTTATCTCTGGTAAAGATGGTGTAAAACACATCTTCATCAATCATACTGGGAATTGCAATCGTTTGGCAGGACTCGACAATATTTTGGCGAATTTCCTTATAAAAATCCTGATTGGCAACTGCCTTTTTGACTGCAGAGGTATTTAAAAAGCCCGCGATGGTGGAAACGGAAGCCGCCATCAAAAAGATTAAAATAGTGAGCACAAACGCACAAATGTGGTGAATAATTCTGCGCACACTGATGGTGGGCATATATTTGTAATAGGGATTATTTCGATTTTTCTTTGCCATTACAAGTCCACCTCCACATTGATTACGGTGGGCCCTGCTACTTTATCGCAATACACAAACAGGCGCTGTGCGCTCACTGATGCAAGCGGTTGGAAGGGATAGCAGGTGTAAAGCACTAACTGCTCTTTATCGGAGAAATAATCGACTGCGGAAGCATCGTCGGCATCCAGCACGGCAATTTTGCTCACTTGATAGGTGAAAATGCCGTAGGTGGTGGTGACGGTAATCTTGTCGCCCTCTTTGGCATTCTCCAAGCCCTTAAAGTAGGTGGTGTTGTGCGCCGACATTAAGATGGAAGAACCGTAGCCCGGCAAAGAGGAGCCGGTATAGGTGCCTGCACCGGTGCGCAAAATCAAATCACTGTCGCCCCAAAAGACCGGTGCATCCATCCCCAGATCCGTGCTTTGAATCTCGGCATACTGCTGGTTAAAGGTCGGCAAAGCGATTTTAACATTATTGACCGTGTCGCCCTGCTTGCCTTCAAACGCCACAAAGCTCTTTTGGTCAAGCTGCTCGGCAAAAGCCGGCGGCGCACCGAAGGCAATGAGGTGGTAATCCTGGTAATTCGGCACCGCTGCCGCAAAAATCAGGCGCGCGACAAGAATCCCCGCCACTGCAAACAGAAGCGGAAAATAGATATACGCGAGCCTGCGCTTTATTTTTCTTGCTTTTGATTTATTGACTGCCATTATTGCTCTGTAATTCCTTTCTTTCTGCGCACCGCATACACGATGGCGGCGACCAATACCCCTGCGCCGACAGCGCTCAGCCCGATGACAAGCGGCATATTGAACACCGCGCCGGTTTGCTTAATGGGGTTGAGAGTGATGGTGCTCTTACCGTCAACATTCTTTAACTTCAAGTTAGACATTACCAGCGAACCGTCGCCCCCGATTAAGTCGGCAGTGGAATCAGCTCTGTTATAGATAATTCTGACATTCAAATACATTAAAACATATTGGAATTTCTCGAAGAATTTCACTTCATCCATCGCTTCATTTTGATAGAGCTCGTAAATCTCCAACAGGTATTCACAGGCATCATCGGCATAAATCTGTGAAATCTTAATGGTATCTCTGTCAAAATAGATTTTTAATGCATTGTGGTATTGATAGAAATCCTTGTTGTATTTGGTCCCTTTTTGCATCAGTTTTAAGACCTGCATTTCCGCGGGATTGACCCCGCTGCCGGCAAATGCGGGCGTGGCAAAAGAGAACAAACACACGATGCAAAGCAATATTGCAACTACTTTTCTTTTCGTAATCATACCCTCCTAAAAATTGAGTATAGATATATTACTCCATATTTATTCAATTTTACCATATTTATAATAGTAAATCAATAACAAAAAAGGATTTGCCCGGCAAATCCTTTTTTGTCAAGCGACAGAGCAGCGCGAGGCGCTGCGCGAATGAGGAATGAGGAATGAGGAATGAGTGGTGGCGCGCGCAGCGCGCAATAAAAAAACAGTGCAAGCGCTGTGCGAAGTTTGCGCAAGGCGCTGCGTGAATGAGGAATGAGGAATGAGGAATTGCGGTGGCGTTGCAAAGCAACGCAATAAAAAAGCAGCGCAAAGCGCTGCGTGAAGTTGCTGTGCAGTGAAGTTTCGGCTACGCCAAAGAGCCGGTTCGGTAAACCGAACCGCCGACTGCCGACCGCCGACCGCCGACAGAGCAGCGGTCGATGACCGCTGAAGAAGACACTTCGTTAATGAAGACGTTTCACTAATGAAGCCGCTACGCTAATGAAGACGCGCCAAAGCGCTAATGAAGGGCGACACAGTCGCGCTTGATTAGAAAAGCGAGTTCGGTAAACCGCACCGCTTAGCTAACAGGCAACAGGGGGCAGCGCAAAGCGCTGTGCGAAGTTTGCGCAAGGCGCAAGTGAAGTTGTTCCACAGTGAAGTTGCTGTGCAGTGAAGTTTCGGCTACGCCAAAGA
>JAFRJB010000054.1 GCA_017432485.1 Clostridia bacterium | reverse complement strand
TCCATCACCTGTTCAAAACCATCGGCATCAATCTTTGCCACCAGTTTAGCTCTTTGCGCCGCTTCGGTGCTGCTTAAAGGTCTGCCGCCAATGACTGTGGCATTTCTCTCACCATAGCCGCTCTCATCAATACCGTATTCATACGCCTTCTTTTTCACAGCACTGATTAAACTGTTTCTGGCACCGATGGCAAATGTTTTTAATGCGTTTTTGTTCATTAGTTTTCCTCTTTTTCGTGGTTCGTTGTTCCAGATTCGTGGTTCGTGGTTCGGGGTTCGCGGATTAAACTCCCGGCTCCCGATTCCCGACTCCCGATTCCCGACTCCCGATTCCCGCTAAATATACTCAATCGGCAGCGCGAGCAAATTCTCCCGCAGATACAGCTTTTTATCCACAAGGCATAAAATCACGCCCATGCCGCGTTTTTTATCGGGTATCTTATCCAGAATGGGATTTGCAGAGCCCATATTTGCCTTGGGGTTTCCCGACATTTTAATTTCCACCGGATACAAAACTCCGTTTTCTTCAATAATCAAGTCAATCTCATTTTCAGAAGACTCTTTTCTATCTTTACCTCGATAATAAAAAACTTGGAATCGGTAGTCTTTTCCCTCATTGCAATAACTCTTTAAAACTTCCGACACAACAAATGTTTCAAACATATTGCCTGCCACTGCGGACTGACTGAGCGCCTCTGCCGATGTCCACCTTGTGAGATAACAGGCAAGCCCGGTATCCCGAAAATAGAGCTTAGGCGACTTAATCGCTCGAGTAAGTGCGCCCGCACTATAGGGCTGCAAAATATAGACAATGCCCGTCCGTTCCAAAATCGATATCCAATTTTTAATCGTGGGCTCGCTAACGCCGACATCACTCGCGATATTTGCATAGTTTAGCATCTCGCCGGTGCGTGCCGCCGTTGCTGTCAAAAACTTGGTAAATGTCAGGCTGTCGGTCGAAATAATCTCATTGATATCGCGCTCTAAATAGGTCGCCACATAGGAGGCATAATATTCCTGCCAATCCCGCTCGGCACTGTACAATTCGGGATAAAAGCCCCTGTGTATCGTTTTCCATAAATCCACATACGTTGTCAGGTGCTCTTCCCGTTCGCAAATATAGTCCTCAGTTGGAACAAAATGCTTTTGAAAAGGCACCTGATGGATTTCCCTCATAGAAAGCCCGGTTAACTCGCAAACCGACACTCGTCCGGCAAGAGATTCGCTCATGCCTTTCATAAGCTCAAGCTTTTGTGAACCGGAAAGAATGAACTGCCCTCTTTCATCCGAATCGTCAACAATTAACTTAATTTCCTCAAGCACACTGTTTTCTTTTTGCACTTCATCAATAAACAAAGGTCTCGCATGATTCATAAAAAACAGTCTCGGTTCTTCCTTCGCTTGAAGTCTCGTCATTCGATCATCAAAATTGGCTCTGGTATACTCCGGAAAAACATGCTTGATAAGCGTTGACTTCCCAACCTGCCTTGCTCCTGTGAGCAGAAGGCACTTACTCTCGGAAACTCTCTTCTTCAATATTGGTGTGATTGCTCTTTCAATATAGGTCATATTTTTGTCCCCTCTTATTGACTAATCTAAACTCACATTTTATTTTAGTCGGTTTTAAAGAGATTGTCAATAAAAACTCTGTTGAGTTGTTCTTTCGTGGTTCGGCGTTCGTGGATTAATTTCCCGAATCCCGAGTCCCGAATCCCGAGTCCCGATTTTCGAAACTACAGTATCTGAATCGCATCGCCTTTTTCTAACTCTTTAAGCAAATACTTTTTGACAAACTCTATGTATTCTTCAACTTCATCTGCACTGGTCATTTTGATAGCAGGCAATGCTGCAGATCTGGAGACTTTAACAACTTTTGGTTTGTCCTCCTGCGGCGCATCAATTTTCGGATCATCAGGCGGTGTTATTTCGCCCCCGATTTTTTCCTTGAGAGCCTTTTGCAGCTCCACTTGCTTTTGCGCTTCAAACTGCGTTTTCATCGCATCCAGCTTTGTGATGCTGTCTTTTTTGTCGGCACTTGATTTCCAACCGCCAACCAGTTTTAAGGCATCTTGCACCGGCTTTGCTTCAGGGTCACCATCAAAAATCTCAGTTACTTCTTCAACCAATGTGTCAAAGTATTTGTTAAGTTCTTCCCTCTTTTGCTCTAACAATTGCCGGTAAATAGTCTGTACCTCATCTACCAAGCCGGGAATCTCATGCATGCGCCTATACGGGCTGCCGGAGGAAATAATATCTTCCAATTGCTCTATTTTTTCAACCGCCTGCTCTTGCGGTTCCAAATAGAACCTTTCTTCCTTAAACTTTTCGAGCGCTTCATACCCTCTTTCAAAAATCGCGCGGTGGTTTTCGAGAAAACTGAATACAACTTGCTTATCTTCAGCAAGTTCGAATAGCTCATTTTCGCAATCAATCACTTTGCGGAAAAGAGCAATATTATCTTTTCTGCACTTAAGTATCTGCTCGATTACAGAAACATTTTTAAACAGAACATCTCTGCCTGGGTAGTGATTGCCGCTTGTGTAATAGGCGGCAATTTTATCGTTACATTCTTTGCGAATGGCATCGAACTCGCTGACGATTCTTTCTGCCAATTCATCTTCTTCATCGGAGATATTCATAATGTCCAAATAATCGATTAAAAAGGCTTTGACCCTTCTGCGAAGTTTGATATCAATTTCTTCTCTCTTTTCAATTTTGGCTTTATCTACCTCAGACTTTTTGCTTAAGATTTCAAGCAGGCGATAATCTCTTTCCTGGTAGACCATACCGCCGTAAACCACATTCACACTCTTATTGGCAATGAGCGTTACAATAACGGAAACTATATCATTTTCTTCCCAACCGTAAGGGTCTTTCTTATAGCGCTCAAGAACTTCGCTCATCACAACCTGCCGCTTTTGTTTTGCTCTTGTGTCAATCCAAAGCAAGACTTCATCTATCGCTTCGCTGTTGGGGTTTGAATTGCCTATCATTTCCTGCCCGTTGAAGATTTCAAGCACATCCGCCAAATGCGCATAATTCTTTTGAACCATGCCCATTTTGTGGTAAACAACTTTAACCAGTGTTGTCAAAGCAACATCTAATCTCTCTTTTACACTTGTGCCTGCAATTGTCACCTTTTCACCGCAGATATAGAAATCGGCATTTATGATAGCAGAAGCAATTAATTCTTTAGCTTTCTTTTCGCAACCCGTCGCTTCCCGCCTTTTTTTGGTGAGAATATCAACAATAACATCACTCAACTGCGAGCGATTGGTTTTATTGGCATGTTTAATGATTTTTGCCGCAGTTTCCAGTTCACCATAGAAATCATAAGTCGGGTCTAAGACACAAATTGCTTCATTATTAGCTTTAGAATCCATCATGAACTTTGCATCGCCCGAGCCGGCATAATCGGAATCCGCCGTAATGACACGCAGCTTAATCGGGTTTTGCGCTTTGCCGAAAAGCTTATCATCCACATACTGGTCAAACCCGAAGTTGTTTTTGCCAACTCGAATTTGCTTGTTCATATATAAATCCTCAAAAATGATGCTCTGAACTTTGGAAATAATCTGATCCGAATCCACGATTTCATTTTTGATTTCTTTTTCAATATCCTGCTCATCATTTGTCAAGAAAACAAAGTTACTGCCGCTTTTGCCGATATAGTTTTCCGCAAAAAGGCGATCCAAAGATTCTTTGATTTTCTTTTTCAAATCAATTTTATCCACATTCATATCATCTGTCATCAAAACAGCGATATTTTCTAAAGTGGCAGGCATATCTTTAATGTATTTTATCAAATAAAGCAGCTTCAGCACACAAACGTCATACTCTTCTATGCCGTCACCATCCTCAAACGCCTGCTGTGCTCTCTCAATCACTCTTCTGATATCGCTCTCAAGAAAAGAATTAACTGCCTTGTAGAATAAATAATAAGGAGCGAGCGCCGTTTCATCTCGGTCATTGAGCTCTTGCGCAACCTCTTGGAAAGCGGAAAGCATAGACCTCTCACCGCTTGACTGATGTTGCGCTGTACTGCTGTGCGAGCGAATCTCCACCAAAGTATCTTGGAAGAGTTGGAACTGATACGGCACAAAGGGGTATGTTTGCACAAACTCATTTTCATCTTTATACCCGCGCAAAGACTTTCTGGCATCTTGGAATGAAAAGATGTTTTTAAGCACTGTGCTGTTTGCAGCAAACTGGCTTTCTAAAAGAAGCTGAGCATCCTCTTTTTTTGCCAAAATTCTCTTTTTAATCACTTCATCCACCGAGGAAGAAGTCAAAGATAAGCGAGTGTTAAACCTGCCTTGAATTTTGGAATAGTCGGCAGCTTTCACTTTGGTAATGGTATCCATCGCCTCTTGGCTGGTTACCAAAACCCAAACACGCCCTGTGCATTTCGTGCCGATTTCTTCAACAATGGACTGAAGATTTAAAATAAGATCTCTCTCCTCACCCATAAATTGACCCATTTCATCCACACAGAAAATCAGCCTGAAATTTTCACCTTTGGAGTCAATATATTCTTTAATGTCATCGACAAAATTATCAATGCCGTAATCAGCAGAATTATTATTATCAAACCAATTATTGGCAGCAACTAAACTGATGCCCAATACCTCGGCAACTGTTTGTGCAATATCATCTCTAAAGAAATCAAAGCCTTCGCGCCCTTCTTCCCAAGAAGTGCCGTGGATTTGCTCAAATCTCTCTTTAAATGCTTCGTATTTGCCGTTTTTATCTAAAAACTGCTCAAACAATGCCACGCGCCTATCCCAAAAATAACCGCGGTGCGCAAAAAACACTTTCGTAAATGCATCAAAAACAGCATTCTTTCCTTTTTTACCGGTGGATTTAATATCCACATTAAAGAGAATGGACTCAGTCGGTACTTGTGTGCACTTTTTCATTGCAGCAAACATCAACGGGTCATCAATTTTGTCTTCAAAATAATCAATGGCATGTTTGCCGCTGATTTCCTTATTCTCCAACAAATATGACAAAATCTTCAAAAAGTGAGATTTACCGGAACCGAAAAAGCCGGAAATCCAAACACCGATTTTATCTGTCGGTGTATCAATTGATTTTTCATAAGCCTTATAAAATGCTTCAAACAGTTTGCGCAGCTCTTTGGTGATTATATACTCGCTAAATTCCTGCTGTAAATTTTCATCATCATTTTGATCGGCTTTGATAACACCGTTAATAGATCTGTTAATATCTTTTTGATAAATGTTTTGAAGTTTCATTGTTTTCCCCATCCTCTTTTTTATAACAAATTGAAAGCGCGGTAATAATTGCTTGAAAACTTATTAAACAGTTTTATTTGCTGCCCGGTATACTTGCCCGGGTAAAACACAACCACAGGAATATCCGGAAAGACCGGCTGTATATTTTCCAAAATATGATTACAGCGCATATACGGATACACCTTTCCAACACCCGAAATAATCAGCACATCTCCAGGCTGATGCTGCCCGTAATCCATCTTTTTTACAAATGCCTCCGGCGTAGCAAAATAGGAAAGCATGTTTAAAAAAGTTTCACTGTCCTTTTGCTCCTCCATCTGAGGAATGCGGTCAATGACCCGCTTTTCTTCACACAGTTCCAAAAATATTTCATACAAATCGCACTGGATGATATTGGCTTTTAAAGAATTCATGCCATTTAGCTTTTGCAAGTAATTTTCAATGAGCATTTCTTCTTCAGGTTCATAACAAAGAATGTGAACGCCGACTTCGTTGCTTAAACCCTTGTTTGCCAAGAAATCATCATCATTCAGCTTTTTGGTAAAATTGTCAAGTTGTATTCTGGTATTACTCAATATTTCTCCCTCGCCTTTCCAACCAAACACTCCGGATTAAATAAAACAGTTAAATGCCGGAAGCACAATTTCATCGGCATTTGCAATTATAATATCTTTGACCTCGTCAAACAAAAATACTCTGTTTAAGTATTCACTCTCGGCTTCATCCAGGTAGCCGGTATCTACAAGCATCTTTACAAGAATATTTCTGATTCTTTGGATTGTACTCTCCGACCACTCGGCAACCTGCGGATTTTGCTCCTGAAGCATGCTAAAGAAAGCGTTTACATCTTTTTTGCCAAAAGACAAATCATACTCTTGAAATTTTCTGCCAATGACCAAAATCATAAAATCCCAAACCAAGCGATTATAATTCATCATGGCGTACAAATTTGCTTGCTTTGCAATGTCCGAAGGTGCATTGGCTATCACCGCAGTTAAAGCTTCGCCGCTGCAATTGAGTTTTCGCAAACATCCGGCAGCTAAAAGTTTGGAACTTTTTTCCGTCGGCATCTGCAGCAGATTTTCTTCAACCGCCAATCGAATGATTTCCTCATCTGAATAGCCATCCGTTTTATATTTTGCAATTACCCGGGTCTCAAAATATAAAAACTTTTCTCTGGTAATCGTTGCTTTGTATTCTTGTGGTGCGGGCATACTTTTGCCTCCCCCATCTCTGTTAAATATAATTATAATTATTATATAATATTTTATTAATTATATCAATAGAAATCACTTTATTAGATCGACATTTATTTATAAACATCTCAAAAGCGATTTTTAGCGAACAAATGTGCCGGTTTGCTGCCTTAAAACGCAATAAAAGCCACCCGCCGCAGGTGGCTTTTATTTATGTAAGAGAGGTGGTGTAAAATTAGAAAATTAAGAAAGGAAGTTTACAAAATGAATTGTACAAAGAAAGGATTTAATAATAAATACACAAGAGGAAAATCTATAGCTGCTACTCGCGGCGAAACAGCTGCTATATTGTTAACTTATCTACTTGTTTCTCGACTACCGGTGGTACTCAAGTGAATTTCAAGCATCTCCTGTAACTGTGGCTACAGTATAGCAAAAAAGAGCACTAATTTCAATAGAGCTAAATACTGTTTTTAGTATTTTACTCGCTTATTTTGGCTCTTTATTATTTTTACAGTTTTATTACTGTTTGACTCAAGAGTTAATACAAGTAAAAAAGCCTTGCTATCATACTCAAATAAATGAGGGGTTGGTTAAGGAAAATTCATTTCCCCGGGTTTTAAAAAAGTGATTTTATCGAATGATTGAAATATTTAAATATTTATGTTACATTAAAATATAAGGTAAGTCATAACCATCATTTGAGGTAAAGCATGCAAAAAAACTATGATTTTAATTTAGAAAAACGGCTGCGGGATTTGAGCGCGGATTTGCACAAAAGATTTACGGATACCGTTTTTTCCATGCAGTTTATTTTATCTAACTATAAACTTTTATTCCCGGAATATACTGACCACACAGAACTTCATTCACTTAATGTTATTGATTTCTGTAACAAAATCACCGGTGAGCAGATTGATAAAATGAATGCAGATGAGATATACTGTCTGCTCGTGGCATGCTATTTTCACGATACCGGAATGGGTATCAGCAGAAAAGATTTCGAGGAATTTTCAAAAGAGATTGATTTCGGAGATTATTTTCAAACACATGACTCCACAAATGCAAAAAGGATAATCCGCGATTTTCATAATGAATTTTCCGGCAGGTTTATCGCCAAATACGCAGATTTTTTCGATATTCCCTCACAAGAGCATCTCAAGGCAATCATCCAGATATCGCGCGGCCACAGAAAAGCAGACCTTACGGATACCGCGGCATACCCGATTGCCCTGAAAGTGCCGAACGGAAATACAATCACTCTGCCTTACCTTGCATCAGTCATCCGCCTCTCCGATGAAATCGATATCACCGCGGCGAGAAACTCGCACCTGCTCTCCGAAATACCGGAAATGGTCTCTGATATGCAAATGATGGAGTATCGCAAGCACGATGCCGTAAAAGATTTGATAGTGGAAAAAGAGCAATTCACTGTTGTATACAGCATCGATTCTCCGGAGGTGGAAGCCGCCCTATTCTCTCTCTTTTCAAAAATGCAAAAAACGCTCGATGAATGCCGCGCCGCGACAAACGGCAAAACAAAATACTGTATCACTCAAAAAGAGATTGTCGGCAAAAAGATTTAGATTAATAACGCGCACTATTCAGGCGCAGAGAACCCTGCTTTTTTACACAACTACATAATAATAAAAAGCTTTAAAAGATACACACCTTCCATATTGCATGTGTATTTTTTAAAATTTTATAAAGCATTTTAACACATGCTTTTCCAACATTTTCATTTCATATTTTTTTTGCATTTTCACACACTAAACTTGCAAACGCTTTTTGATAGATTTGCCGCAAGGGCATTAACCTATCATACCGCGATGTATGATGAATGTATTGCCGCGGCAAGTAAATCTTGGTTTTAAGCATAGAAAGAGGGGTGTAATGAGAATGGCAAACAAGCAGGCTAAAGAAGCTCTTAACAGCTTAAAGATGGAAGCTGCAAGCGAGGTGCGCGTTCAATTCCTTAAAAATTTTCAGTTGCCAATAACTACATATTATCTCCAAAAACCCCATCAATAAGCCAAAAATCGACAAGCCGATTTTTGAGATGAACAGCAAGAGAGTGTAAAGGAAAATCCTTTACACTCTCTGTGTTTTTCTTGGTATTCCTTAATCAAGTAACTCTTTTGCACGGTTTTGAATGATTTTTTCAAGCATCTTTAAGCGCTTATCGTCCAAATTATACCTTGCATTTTTCTTGAACTTGAAGGTCA
This sequence comes from Clostridia bacterium, assembly GCA_017432485.1. Lineage (GTDB taxonomy): Bacteria > Bacillota > Clostridia > Oscillospirales > Acutalibacteraceae > RUG714. The sequence continues at coordinate 24,564 of JAFRJB010000054.1, read as the reverse complement.
GCAGTTTTCTCAAATTGTTCTTTTGCCTGTGTGTTAAGAGCGGCTTTATCTCCGCAAAGAAATCATCATATACACAAGGCAGAAGCGTTTTGGAATATTTTTCTAACGCTTCAAAATCTTCGAGCACATCTCTGCCGGCAAAATTCAAGAGTGAATTGCCGTGGTCAAACAGCGGTGCCGGTGCAATAATCTTGTTGGTCTTGCTATCCACCAAGAAACCGAAGTTTCCGAAGTGTCTGTCCACATTCATAATCACGGCATCTAACAAGAACATATCATTTAATTGCTCAGTGTACTTTTTGCCCAGTGAGCGATAATACTCTTTTACAGCAGCCATGCCACCGGTTCTCACGATTCTGCCAACCGGAACAAACGAAACTTCTTTGGAAGTAAATAACTCACAAGTCGAACATATTCTCCCCTTAAACTTTGCAAGCTTATAGTCAATTGCATTCACTTCTAAAGCTTTTGCAATTTGCGAAGCGTAGAACTCGGAATACGGCTCGTTGCCGGTATTGGAAAAACCTTCGGTACCGCCTTTATAAAGCAATATCTTTCCACTGACTCTGCACCAACACTTTGGCAGCATGCCGTTAGTCGTAAACTCCGGACTTGTCGTGATTGCAGAGATATTGCTACTGCCATACCCTGTAAAAGCAATTTGAGATAAGACTCTGCTAAAACGGTTGTCATACAAATTGACAGCATCAAAGGTGTCTGTACTGCCCTCTTCACAAACCCAGTAGCAGTCATTTAGAGATAATCCTTTGGAAACTTTAATCACATCCAAAGGTCTGTTAATGCTCAAACCCATCGAACTTAAAAGATTATCTACATATGCTCTGTTTTTCGGAACAGTTCTGTGCTTCAACCAAGATTCAATGCCTTTGGCACTGACCTCTGCCAAATCTAACGGAAAGAGTTTTGCTTTGCGGTCATTGAACCACAATACTTCAATATTCATCTCCGCTCCGCTCTCAGCAGAAAACTTGATTAAATCAGTGTCAAAATGCTTCAACACATAAACCATAGGATTACCCCCTTTCTAATTATAGTATTATTAATATAACATTATTTAAAACGAATGGCAAGGAAATGTTAGAATTGTTTAATCCTTATGAGTTTTTCGCCCAACAGGCAGGCACTGACTGAAATGAGCATGAAAACCTCAACTAAAAAACAAATTAACACAAGGAACCGTCCCTTGTGTGACTCGGCAGCGCACCACCCCGCCGACAATTTCGGCGGGTTCACGCGGCACGGGGAGTCCCCCGAGCACCTCGGGGCAGACAGGCACAACCTCGTGCCCCTGCAAAAAAGCGCTCAGCTTTTCACTATAATTATTCCCGCCATTGTATTTGCAATTTTCGCCCAACAGGCAGGCACTGACTGAGATGATCATGACAACATCAAAAAAGATTATTGACACAAGTGATCCCTAGTGATCCTAGTTCTACTCCACCCTAAACACAGCAAACAAGCTGATCACTCTCTGTTCTATCGAGTATTTCAGATGATTCTTCCCAATCCAAGATGATTGCATTTATTATTTCAAATATTTTACGAAATTCTTCGAATGAAATATCACAAAATCCCGGTTCATCATTCTCTATGTTTTCAACAAATCTTGCCTTTGAAATACTAAAATCACCTTCTCCATCTGTTTTTGTAACAAAACAATTGGATTCGTGTTCAATTATTTTAATAGAATCAAAAATCTTTCTTGCAGCTTTGTAAAATAAATCTTTGTTTTCCTTGTGAACGCCTGTTTCAAAAAATTCATTACCAATAAACAACCGTTTCCCTTGGTCCTCTGTTTTGATTTCTTCGTCCGTAAAATAATGTTCAATTGATATTTGGTCCACTTCTGATCTATTTTGAGGAACAGGTATTGAAAAGGCATAAACATTATGACATATTTTTATAAAAGGTTTTGTTCTAATATCAGTTTTCTGACCATCAATGTCAAAGACCATTTTAGTATCTCTATCAAACATGCCAATTACTAAACTATGCGGATGTAAATTATCTCTCATTTCACAAAGAAATTTTTTTAGTGCTTCATTATTTGATGTTTTCTCGCATGTTATAGGCTTAATTGTCCAAGATGAATAATCATCAAGACAAAGTTTTTTAATTGATAGTTTTAGAAGAGAGGAATCCGTTTTGCCTTCAGTGAGGATTATAGGTTTATTAGCATTTTGCAGTTCGGCTTTGAGGGAATCTATATTTTTGGATTGTTGCTTGTTTTCGGCCTCTAACTCTTTTACTTTATCAATAAAATCTTGGTAAAGATTGATGTAACCCAACTCTTCATCTAAATTATCGGTATTCTTAAGCAGGACGGTTTTGTTATCTTTTGCACCAAGATTAATAATTGTTTTATTATCACAAGTCTTATAATAAAAAGCAGGTGAATGACTTGTTATAAATATTTGGTTTTTTTTACAATATTGCAATTCAAATTCTTCAGCCACTTGAAGACAACGACGATATTCATAAGAATTTTCAGGCTCCTCAAACCCCCAAATATAAACGTTTTTTGAATGATTGGAAACAAAATCCAAAATTTTAGGTAAATAATGTGTTCTAATTCCATCGCCGTGTTTATCAATTGCAATTTCGCCTCCACGCACCTGAGTGTTAATTTGAAGCAAACCAGTAGTATATATCGTTTTTGGTAATTGAACAAAATTTTTTATGCCAGTTGATTCTTCGAAATCATTTTGGAGTTCGATTAGTACACCTTGAATTGCTTCATTTGCATTGTTAATGGGTTCATCCAGTATTCTCCGCGTTTTTGTGTCAAATAGATTTTGCTGTAACCTACTTAAAACACCACTGAAAACGCGTTGGTCTTTTATTGCAGGCACATAGACGAACTTTATTTTATTTAAAAACATACTCAATACTGTTGAAGTAGTTTTCTCTGAATACTTTAGTCCTTCTTTTTTTGCATAAGCCTGCATTCTTGTGTAAACATCCGTAGATTGTTTGTATTCAGGTGAATGCATATCCCATCTTCTTGTGACAGAAAAATGAGGTGGCAAGGTTTTTTCCATTTTATTGCCACGAACAAAGCGAATCGTGATAGAAATAAACTGTTGACCTCTAATGGTATCTTTTTTAACTTCTTCTTTTCGTAGCAACGAATAATCTTCAATAAAATCAAACGGTTTCATAAAGTCAGATTGCTGATTGAAGAACAAGTTTAAAGCTTTAAGAATATTAGATTTACCAACATCATTTTTCCCCGTAATGACAGTTATGTCATTACAAGGAGAAATCGTAATATTATATACTGAACGATAATACCTTATAGTTATGCCTTCAATTATTCTCATATTATTTCCTCACGTTCTACCTTGTTTTGCAAAAATCACTTCTTCGTCCATAATGCGAAGTGCTTCCTGTTCTAAACAATAGGCTTCATATCTCTTTTGATTCGCTAACAAGGCAAGGTCGTTGATTTGTTTTTGAACATTTTTATCTTTCAACAACGGGATGGGAATCTGTCGGATATGGTTATCATCTACTTCATCAACCACCGAGCCATATGTGAAGCGAGTGATTAGTTGATGCCCGTAATCCGAAGCCAAATAAATATTGATGTATCCTGCAATCTCATTATTAGCAGGTACAACTCTTATGATATGCTCACTGGCAACCCAGTGTTCCCAATGTTCAGGAACCATAGCAACTTTGCCTATTGTTCCACTTCGTGTAATCAATGTGGTATTTTGAGAAATTTCCAACTGTTCAACAATGCGCTTATCATGCTTTGATGAAGAAATGTATTTCTTATTTGACGGATCTAATTCATATAACTGTTTTCCGCCAAATAAAACTCGTCCGTGCCCTTCCTCAACATAAACACGCTTAAATCTTCCGGGAAGAACTACGTCAGAACTAATGCGACTATCACCAATAGTAGTTACTTCTTCTGCGTTTTGTTTAAGGTGTTCAATTATCGCATCAACAATAGGCAAATGATAAGAAGCGTCTGCACGCCCGGATAAGTCGCTTAATTTAACATTAAAGGTTTCCACCGGTGCATTTTTCTTGAAATCGTTAACCTCAAATTCCTCTATAGGAGGAAGATTCAATTCTTTTATCAGCAGCGCTGTTGCTTCATCAATTAAATCGTTTGACTCGTCCCTTAGGTCATAAGATTTAACAATTAAATCATTAATTCTTTTCTTGATGTCGTCCGGTGCGTCGGGAATTGGAACAGTGGCGAGATGCTCTGGCTCGATTTGTTGAACAACAGCACCATAGATGTTTGAACAAACAATTGCTTTGCCTGTTTTGGATTTAAGATATGTGTAAACATAACCTGGGGTTTCACCGCATTCCAATCTCATTGCGTGTTCGCTTACAAACATTTTTTCCAATGTCTTATTAACAAAGGTTACGTTGCCGATTGTACCTGATCTTGATATCAAAACAGTTCCATTTTTAACTTTTAAAGCATTTGTGGTTTCATTACTTACCATGAACTTTATCGGCTGTGGATAAATATCCAACATTTCTGAGCTGCCTATAAATCCTATAGAACCAGGTGTGCTTTTCAAAACATAACGTCTTTTTAATCTTGCTCCATAATGAGCTTTTAATACTGGACCATCTTTGCTAATTAGTTTTGATGGTGGATACTTGCATTTTGATACAGCCAAAAGCGCTTGCTTTGCTTCAACATCAAAAACGCTTGCTTCCAGTCGTTTTCCTCTGTTTACAACATCAGACAGAGAAACAGAACACCATTTTAACGGTGCTTCATTGATAACGACTTTTAGTGCATCATCCGCTTGTTTATTAACTGCGAGTGAGGTATTTACCATGATAATCCCTCCTGCACTTTCCATTCAGTAAATATTGAAGGAACGTTATACGTTTGGTCATCTTCAACTTTCTTCTTTTGCTGCTGAGATACAGTCCTGTCGCCTTCGCTGGTTTCACCTAATACGAGAACGCTGTTGGTATCCGGAACAAGTATTTCATTACCCTCTTCATCTCTCTTGAATAAAGGATTACCGCGCTTATCATGACCAACCTTTTCAACCATTGCCATAAAAATATTATAATCCGCCATGGTGCCGCTTTTTTCTTCGTTATCTTTCTGCTCTTGTGTTTTCTTTTCAAGGAATAATACCGAAGTTTGCGTGCCGTTACGAGGCTGGAAAGTATCGGCATGCAAGTCCACACTTGCAATAATGCGGTGATTTTTGATGAGCCATTCTCTGATGTAGCCTAAACCCGGTGAGCCAAGAATAGAATCCGGTAAAACGATACCCATTCTTCCACCAGGCACAAGGAACTGTGTGCAACGCTCAATAAAGAGTATTTCGGGAGGAACAGAAGATTGTAAACGGTCAGTCATCGTCCAAGAACCAGTGCTTTTATTGTTTTCCCAAATATGCGCTAATTCAAACTGCTCAAGAACATTTTTATCTTTCACCGGAATTTTACTGCCAAACGGCGGGTTGGTTACGATGACATTAAAGTATTCAAGAGTAGAATAATTCCGCAAATCCGTTTTTGATACACCAAGTGCTTCGGCAAGTTTTGTTCTGAATTCATCAGACCATTCATGAGGCGGCAGCAAGGAATTTGTTTGAAGAATATTGCCGCTACCATCATTATTCATAACCATATTCATTTTTGTTGCTTTTACAAGATCCGGGTTAATATCAAAGCCAAAATAGTTATGCGAAGCCATATCGGAAATACGGTCATTAAATGTTCTGATTGTATCGCTATCCCAGTCTTTTCTTGTTAACCCAAGCTGCTCTGAAAACTCTTTTTCAACCTCATTCATTACATGAGTCATCGCGGTAACCAAGAAGCCTCCGGTACCGCAAGAGCTGTCCAAAACCTTTTCATCCATCTTTGGATTTATCATATCGACAACCATTCTCATAACATTTCTGGGCGTAAAAAATTCACCCCTGTCACCACGGAGGTTAGCGCCGACAATTTCTTCATACGCCTTGCCTTTTATATCAATATTTGTATTCAGAAGGCTGTACTTTTGTAATTCACTTACTATGTATGCCAGGCTGCGAGGAGAAAGCTTGATTTCATCATTTGAATCAAATATTTTGCCGTGCTTTTTCTTAACACGTTCAAAGATTTTAGATATTCTTTTCTTTACCGTCAGCTGACCGTCCGGATTGGAACGTTCTTCAGAAGTAGTGTAGAATTCAAGAGGATTTGGAATATTCCTTTCATCCTCAATTTTGCAGAAGATAACTTTGAGCAGTTCAAAGAAAGCCGGCTGTTTTTGCAAACCATCATTTACATGGATATGATTATGACAGGTTTTGAAAACAAACAACAGGTTGTCATCATATGCATTTTTTAACGATGTTCTTTTCGGGCGGTTTACATCATCAAGGTTACCATCAGCAGAAGGAATGTCGTTGTACTCCATAAAATCTACGGAGCCTTTATCATTTGTATATTTACGGAATACTTCCTTTTGCTTTCCGTTAGTCCACATACCCCACTCGCAATTAGGACAAGCGGACATATAGGATTTTAACTGCTCAACACCGTCTTTGGCATTTCTTGCATCAACAGCTTCTTTTTTGCACTCAATTATGAGCTTAATGTTGTTTTGTGTTTGCTCGGTGCAGTCTTTATCAAAAATAACAATATCTGCTCGGGGCTTACGAGAACCAAGCTGAAGGGTATATTCAATTCTGACCTGTTTCGGTAAGTATTTATGCTCATTTACCAAACGTTTTTCTATCGTTTGACGCACATATTCTTCAGGCGTGTCATTGCGGAACTTACCATCGATATAGTCGCAGATTTTCCCTTCGGGTATTACAATTACTTTTGTATCAGCCATTATTATTTATCCTCCTCTTCAGGAATAAATTCCATAATATCATCAATAGTACAATTAAGCGTTTCGCAAATCTTTCCTAAAACCTCTGTAGAAACATCTTTTCCTTGAGAAAGCTTGCTTAACGAATAATGAGTGATTTTGGCTTCACGCTCAAGATCACTTTTTTTCATATCCTTATCTATGAGCAATTTCCAAAGCTTTTTATAACTAACAGCCATGGTATATCCTCCTAATAATTATTATAATATGAATATATCACTATTTTTGATAAATTTCAACAAAAAATGATGAAAATCATACAAAAAATATGATTTTTTAAAGAAAGTGACTTTTCCAAACTTGTTTATCCATATAAGTAACCACAAATACTACTAATTGAAAGGAGTTGATTTTATCAGCAGCGATCAACAGCAAAGCACCTATAACAAAGGTGAAATGCGGTACTTTGTCAGCCGGTCTTTCGGCACGGAAGAGCCGCAAAAAATCATATTGGAAAAACTTACCTCTAAAAAATCAAATCGCACAATTGAACCCCCTACCCGCTAATGCTATAATGCTATTGTAGTTATGTAAGGCAGCTATCTAAAGGAGGTAAAATATAATAGATACAAGTGTTAAAGTTGCATACGCATACTATAGATTATCGCGCGAAGAAGCGAAGTTTGGTGAATCATCCAGTATCACCAATCAGCGCTCCATCGTGGAGCGCTACTGCAAAGAGCGGCACATAGCCTTGGCGAATGAATTTGTAGACGACGGCTATTCCGGTTCCAACTTTGACCGACCGGGGTTTCAAAAAATGCTTTCGGAAATTGAGAAGCACCCTGAAATCACGCTTGTCATCACAAAGGATTTGTCGCGACTCGGGCGTAACATGAGTGAATCAAGCTACTATGCCGAGCAATACTTTGTGGAAAAAGGGATTCGATACCTCGCTATCAACGATGGCTTTGATTCCGAAAAAGTGGATATTATGACACCGTTTCGCCTCGCTACCAACGAAGTCTATATTCGAGACACTTCCAACAAAGTGCGAAGTGTGCTCAAAGACAAAAGAGAAAAGGGCGAATACTGCGCGTGCCCGCCTTTCGGCTATATGAAAGACCCTAACAAAAGGGGCGCTTTGGTTCCGGACCCGGAGACAGCACCGATTGTGCAATTCATTTTTGAGTTGGCGGCAAAAGGGCAATCTGCCCGGTCAATCGCAATCATGCTGACCGATAAGGGATATATCACTCCCCTAAAGTATCGCGTGCTCTACCGCGATGAATTTAGCGATAAAGGTGCGGAGAGAGCCACCGATATTTGGAACCACACCACAGTCAAAAGAATACTCAAAAACCAAACCTACCTCGGGCACACCATTCTCGGCAAAACGAAGAAGATGAGCTTTAAATCCAAAAAGAAGGTAGACCTCCCTCAAGAGGAATGGGCGGTTACAAAAAACACCCACACCCCATTGGTAAGCGAGGAACAGTTTGATTTGGCAGCCAAATTCATGGGAATGAACACAAAGCGTTGGCACGAGTTTGAGCCCTGCCGCCAAAGTATTTTCAACGGCATTATCTTTTGCAAAAACTGTGGCGGTGCCCTATGTTCCGGCGGCAGTGTTTACAAAGGAGAGAGGGAAAAGTATTGGTACCTCTACTGCCAGAATATTCCCGAGCGGTCTCTGCACCGGTGTGAGCACGGCGCGCGCATTAAATATGCCGATTTATACAACATTATTAAAGAAGAATTGAATGCACTCATTTCCCTCGGCGATGAAGAAATCCAAGAAATTGTGAATGCGGCGCTAAAGGCTTCTCCAAAGGTGTATACTTCTGCAAAAAGCGCCGCAAAAATTGAAAAGAAGCTCGGCACCATTGATGCAATGATGCTCAAGCTTTATGAAGACAATGTAAGCGGTGTGATTGATGATGACAGATTGCAGCGAATGACCGAAGCACTCGGTGCCCAGGCAAAATCACTGCAAGAGCAATTAAAATCGCTCAATGACCAAAAACAAAGCAAAGAAAAACTGCAAAATGCCTACAGCGATTTTTTTGCGCTTGCCAAATCTTTCACACAATTTGATGAACTCACACCCGAAATTGTTCGCACCTTTATTGACCGCATTGAAATCGGCGAAAAGATTTTAGAAGACGGAAAACAAGTTGCTTCACATCATGTGAAATTTCAGCAAGAAATCAAAATCTACTATCGCTTTATCGGTGATTTGACTCCCAAAAACATTGAATATTCCGACAACATGAAAGTGCAAAACTGAAAAAACCGCGATTTTGCAAAAATAGAAAAATTTGGCTATATATCAAGGAATTTTGCACTTTTGTGGCAGTCGGTTTTTGATGTAGTGGAACATCAATTGAAGTTGGTGTTAACCTTAAGAATGGTTACAACGGTGACCTCACTTCGAGACAGGCCGGTTCTATTGGTGGTCAAATGGTAAAGAACATGATCGCAAAGTATACAGGTTCCAGCAAATAATGTAAATTTCTAAAAGAGAAACTGCCGAGCAACAGCTCGGCAGTTTGTTTTTACATAAAAAAGATGAATCGCAAGACATAGAAAAAATTGAGGAGGTGTAATGAGAATGGCAAACAAGCAGGCTAAAGAAGCTCTTAACAGCTTAAAGCCGGAAGCTGCAAGCGAAGTTGGTGTTAACCCCGGGGCAAAAGAGCCGAGCCTTAACAGGTTTTGGTTGTCTCTTTTCCCCTAATATTGCGTTAAAACGCTTTGCAATGCGGCAGCATTGCTTCACCGTTTTGCCTTATCTTAGCGCAAAATAGCCTAACCAAAACTACGACCTCTCTTTTTTCTCGGATGTTGAGGCTGCTAAGGCGCAACTCCTTTGCCCCTGGAATGGTTACAACGGTGACCTCACTTCGAGACAGGCCGGTTCTATTGGTGGTCAAATGAAAAGCATAACGCTTGCATATAAACTCGGTTTCTATTTGTTGCTTTGCCCTCCCACTGCGTTAAAAATACTCGCAATGCAAGAAGTATTACTGCGTTTTTTCCTTGTTGGAGAACAAATCAACTAAATAGAAACTGCTTCGCACTTAAAATTTAGATAGTGAAGATGAATTTTTATGCTTTGAAATCGCAACTTGGCTAACGCCAAGCAAGATTGAAAACATCAAAAGGCGCTTCAATGGCAAATTTTAAGCGAGTTCATATGCAAGCGTTATGCTTATGAACATGATCGCGAAGTATACAGGTTCCAGCAAATAATGTAAATTTCTAAAAGAAAAACTGCCGAGTAAGCCCGACTATTATGAAAGATAATAAGCCTCATTATTATCTTTTTGCACAATAACAGCGTTAAAACCCCTCAGCATGCGTCAGCATTGCCGAGGGGTTTGTGCCTTGTTCTTGCACAAAAATCTTAAAAATGATGTGCGCGCAGTTCAAATTGTCTGAATTTACTTAGATTGGCAATTATCAAATGTGCTGATACTTTATGTATTAGTGCATTTTAGAATTGTCAAGGTGAATGAAGTCAGGCAATTTGAACCTTGTTATCTTTCGCAATAGTCGGGCAGCGCTCGGCAGTTTGTTTTTTACTAATTTCTTTTACTTCTAGACCGTCAGCTAAGACAGGCTGTCAAATGGTAAACATTTTTACATACTCGGGATGATTTCGACTTTTTGTGATTTACTGTTGTTTTTCAAAAGGATAAATCAGCCCCATTTGTTTGCGGCATTCATCCATAATTTTCATGCAGTCTTCTGTGCTCTGCAAGGGCACGTAATCCGACTCTTTTTTACCGGCTCGGATTTCCTGCGCGGCTCTTGTAAACTCGCTTAAATAGTCGGTTTTTGCTTTAAATACCTGCTTTTTACCGCCTTTTTTGAGCACTGCCTTGTTTGCCATATGAAAAAAGCCGAGTTCAATGCTGCCTTCGCTCCCCTCAATCACACAGCTCTCTTTGAGCACCGAAAAAGCGGTTTGCAATTTGCACTCGGTATGCGCATAAGTCAAGGTAATCGTTTCGCCGATATCAATGCCGTTTTTCAGTGTGCCTTCGCAGTGAATTTTTTCGGGATAGCCTAACAGATTATAGCAGTAAGTAATCGGGTAAATACCGATATCGAGCAGGGCTCCCCCTGCTGTATCGGGGTTTAGGACACGGTCGGTCTTGGCTTTTAACAGACCGGGAAACGCATGAAAGATTTCTATGCGCTTGACTTCACCGATTTCGCCGGCATCAATCCACTCTTTGACTTTGCGCGCCGGGTCGCAGAACCAAGTCCACATCGCCTCCGCAAAATAGAGCGTATTTTCCTGCGCCGCGCTTCGCACACTTTGCACATCTTTCACACAAACACCGACCGGCTTTTCGCACAAAACAGGTTTCCCGCACTGCAGCGCCTTAAGTGCATATTCCGCGTGGGAAGTGTGCGGTGTGGCGATATATACCCCATCAACCTCATCGCGCGCCACCGCCTGCTCAAAAGAGGCATAGGCAGTCGCGCCGTATGCAGCGGCGAATTTGTTTGCCTTTTCAAAATTTCTGCTATAGACACTGATGATTCTGTGCGGACCGCGCACAATCTCTGCAGCAGTTTTTTTGGCAATACTGCCGCACCCGATATACGCCCAATTAAATTCACTTTTCATCAACACAGATATACTCCTTTATACTTTCAAGTGTTTTTTCGCCGATGCCGCTGACATTGAGCAGGTCATCAACTGTGGTGAAATTGCCGTGTTGCGCGCGGTACTCCACAATCGCTTTGGCGGTTTTCTCACCGATTTGCGGTACAGTTTGCAGGCGCGCTTCGCTTGCGGTATTGATGTTGACCGGGAAAGGTGCCTCTGTTTCTGCCTGCGCAGTCTCAGCCACGGCGGTGCTTTGAAAAGTTGCCTGATTTTTCAGCGGGCTGAACGCCGCTACAAGAAACACGGCAGCGACAAGCGCAATGCCTATCGCCGCCAATATTTTGATTTGTTTGGAATATGATTTCATACTTATTTCTTTGCAATGGCAATTGCCGCGTTTTTGGCAATATTTTCGGCAGAAAGCCCGTATTTCTTGAGCAGTTCCCAAGCGGGACCGGATTCACCGAAAGTATCGTTCACACCCACTCTGACAAGCGGTGTGGGGCACTCTTCGCTGAGCACCTCTGCCACCGCGGAGCCGAGACCGCCGATGACGGAATGCTCTTCTGCGGTCACGATGCAGCCGGTTTTTTTGGCGCTCTCGATGATAATTGCCTTATCAATCGGCTTAATGGTTGCCATATTGACAACGCGGGCGGTAATGCCCTGCTTGGCAAGCAAATCTTTTGCCATCAGCGATTCGTTGACCATTAAACCGGTCGCGATAATGGTGACATCATCACCATCGGCAAGCACTTGCCCTTTGCCGATTCTAAAGGTATAGTTTTCATTAAAAATCTGCGGAATAGCGAGCCTGCCGAAGCGCACATACACCGGGCCTTGATGGCGCACGGCTTCGAGCACTGCCGCCTTGGCTTCGATTACATCGGCGGGGTTAATGACTACCATATTCGGGATAGAGCGCATCAACGCAATATCTTCATTACACTGGTGGCTGGCGCCGTCTTCACCAACGGAAATGCCCGCGTGAGAAGCACAGATTTTAACATTAAGCTGCGGGTAAGCAATACTGTTGCGGATTTGCTCAAACGCTCTGCCTGTTGCGAACATCGCAAAGGAAGACACCAAAACGGTTTTGCCGCAGGTGGCAAGGCCTGCTGCCACACCCATCATATTCGCTTCGGCAATACCGGCATCGAAAAAGCGCTCGGGTGCCACTTTTTTATAGGTCATGGATTTGGTTGCCGCACCGAGGTCGGCATCCATCACGATGATATCGGGGCGTTCGGCTAATTCTTCGAGTGCTGCCGCATAGCCTTCTCTGGTTGCTTTCTTGACTACTTTCTTCTCTTCCATCGCTTACGCCTCCAATTCTGCCAGGCAAAGTCTTAACTCGCCAATCGCCGTGATATATTCTTCCGCACCGGGCGCTCTACCGTGCCAAGAGCACACATCTTCCATAAAGGAAACGCCCTTGCCTTTAATCGTTTTCATCACAATGGCAGTGGGTTTGCCCTTGACTTCGCGCGCCTTGGCAAATGCCGCTTCCATCTGCTCAAAATCGTGACCGTCAATATTAATGACTTCAAAGCCGAAAGCTTCAAACTTTTCATCAATCGGGTAAGGAGAGTTTACTTCTTCGACCGTACCGTCAATCTGCAGGTTGTTGTTGTCGACAATCACCACGAGGTTGTCCAGCTTTTTGGCGGAAGCAAACATCGCCGCTTCCCACACTTCGCCTTCTTCAATCTCGCCGTCGCCAAGCAATGTATATACGCGGTAATCCTTTTTATCTAACTTACCGGCAAGCGCCATACCGACTGCTGCCGATACACCCTGACCGAGAGAACCGGTGGACATATCCACACCGGGGGTGTTGAGGTTCGGGTGCCCCTGCAAGACAGAACCGACCTTTCTCAGGCTCTTAATTTCCTCTTCGGAAATAAAGCCCTTGAGCGCCAAAGCGCCGTAAAGCGCCGGTGCTGCGTGCCCCTTAGAGAGCACAAAGCGGTCTCTGTTTTCGCTCTTTTCGTTGGAAGGAAAAACGCGCATTTCATTAAAATACAAGTAGGTAATGACATCTGCCGCCGACAAAGAGCCGCCGGGATGGCCGCAACCTGCATTGAAGGTACCTTCAATAATATGAAGGCGCACCTTACATGCCTTTTTTTCCAATTCCTTGAGTATTGATTTTTCCATAAACGCCTCCTAAGTGATGAAACCAAACAAAATCTATTGTTAAAATTACAAAACTATAATTTTTTGAGCTTATTTAAAAATGTGACAAAGTATTCCGGCAGTTCGCTGTCGACTTCCACATACCTGCCCGAGCGCGGATGGTCAAAGCCTAAAAGCCTTGCATGCAGGCACTGCCCGTTTAGAAAGGTAATTACCTTTTTCGGGCCATAAAGCGGGTCGCCCGCTACCGGGTGCCCGATATGCGCCATATGCACACGGATTTGGTGCGTTCTGCCTGTTTCCAGCCGCAGCCTGACATGGGTAAAGCCTTCGTAGCGCTCCACCACCTCATAGTGTGTCACGGCATGGCGCGCATGCTTTTCGGTGACCGCCATCTTCTTGCGGTGGGTCGGGTGCCTGCCGATCGGGGCTTCTACTGTTCCCTCATTGGTTTTAAGGTTACCGTAGACCACTGCCTCATACTCTCTGGTGAAAGTGTGGGCTTTGATTTGCCTGGCAAGCGATTGGTGGGCAAAGTCGCTCTTTGCGACCACCAGCAGCCCGCTGGTGTCTTTATCGATGCGGTGCACAATACCGGGGCGCAGTTCGCCGTTGATACCCGAAAGGGATTTGCCGCAGTGGTGCAGCAGCGCATTGACCAGTGTGCCGTTTTCGTGACCGGCTGCCGGGTGCACTACCATACCCTTGGGCTTATTGACGACAAGTAAATCCTCATCCTCATAGCGAATATCCAGCGCTATGTCTTCGGGCTCGGTTTCTACGGGTTTTGGCTGCGGGGTATGGATACTGAGCCTGTCCCCTGCCTTGACCTTATAGTTTTTGGACTGCTCTTTCCCGTTAACGCTCACATCGCCCTGCGCAATCAGCTGCTGCGCACGCGAGCGCGTGACATCCGAAAAGTAGGAAGAAACCACCACATCGAGCCGAAAACCGGCGCGCGCCTCATCGGCGGTAAACAAAAAAGTTTTACTCATCTGTGTTTTCTTCTTTTCTTATAATCTCTGATTTCGCGCCTCTTTTGCGTAAAATCAAAGATCACATCGGCAACCAGGTATATAATGAGGATTGCCGCGCCGCAAGTGACCAAAATATCGGCAAAATTAAACACGGCGAAGTTGACAAAAGTCGGTTCGATAAAATCAATCACATAGCCGCGCCACAAGCGGTCAATTAAATTGCCGATACCACCGCCGCAAATGAGAATAATTGCTGTTTTAATAAACGGACTATGTAAAGTCGGGTAGCGGTACTTCATATTCTTACTTGCCAGCGCTACAAAGCCGATAATGACCAACACGGAGGTTAAAATTACAAAGAACCACCGCGCATTTTGCAACATGGAAAACGCCGCGCCGTCGTTTTCTACATAGCGAAAACGAATAAAGCCGGGAATAATCTCCACAAACTCCTGCGGGCGCAACCAAGTGACCACGGCATATTTAATAACCTGGTCAATGGCAACAAGTAAAAATATGATAACGAAATAAACAATGGTCATGCTAACTTACACTCCAAGGATTTTTGCACATCTCTCGCAGATTTCGGGGTGCTGCTCATTGCTGCCGACAGTTTCGCTGTAGCTCCAGCAGCGCGCACATTTTTGCCCGGCGGCTTTCATTACCGTAATGCTCAAGCCTTCGGTCTCGCCTTTAAAGGCACCTTCGCCTTCGGCTACTTCCACCTGCGAAACAATGCAGGCCGACGGAAGGTTCTCGGCGTTGGCTTGTAAGAAAGCTAACAGCTCGCCGCTTGCAAACAGCGCCACTTTCGCTTCGAGGCTCTTGCCGATAACTTTGGCATTTCTTGCTTCTTCAAGCGCTTTATTGACATCGTCACGAATGGCGTGGATGCGATCCCACTTCTCCACAAATGCCGTATCACTGCCCTTGGCAGCAGGAATATCATTAAAGAGCGGGCTTGAAGCATCGCGAGAAGCTTCATGAGGCATCGCCTTCCAAATTTCATCTGCCGAAAAGGATAAGATCGGGGTGATTAGCAGGCACAGCGCATCTAAAATCTTATAGATAGTGGTTTGCGCGGCGCGCCTGGTCTTGGAATCTGCTTTTTCCACATAGAGTCTGTCTTTAAGCACATCCAAATAGAAGTTAGACATATCCAGCACACAGAAATTGTGCACAGCGTGGAAAATGGTATGATATTCGTATTTATCGTAGCTGGCTCTGACAGAAGTAATCAGCTTATCAAGTGCGCACAGTGCCCACTTGTCAATCTCTTCAAGCTCTGCTTCCTCTACCATATCGGTATTGGGGTCAAAATCGCCGATATTGCCGAGAATGAAGCGGGATGTGTTTCTGATTTTTCTGTAGATTTCGGAAAGCTGCTTTAAGATATCGGGGGAAATTCTGACATCCGCATGGTAGTCGGAAGATGCCACCCACAATCTCAAAATATCGGCACCGTATTGATCAATTACTTCGCTCGGAGCAATACCGTTGCCTAATGATTTATGCATCTGTCTGCCGTTACCGTCTACCACCCAACCATGGGTAATGACTTCGCGGTACGGCGCTTGACCGGTGGTCGCAACGCTTGTCAGCATCGAGGATTGGAACCAGCCTCTATACTGGTCGGCACCCTCAAGATAGACATCTGCCGGCCACTTCAAGTAGTCTCTGTTTTTGCACACGGCGCGGTGCGAAGAACCGGAGTCAAACCAGACATCCATAATGTCTTTCTCTTTCGAAAAGCCTTCCGCTGCGCCGCAGTGCGGGCACTTATAATCGGCAGGCATAAAGTAGTCGGCTTCATGCGCAAACCAGGCATCGGAACCCTCTTTACCGAAGACTTTCGCTACTTTTGCCATCAAGTCTTTATCAATAATCTCTTTACCGCACTTGTCGCAGTAGAACACGGGAATCGGCACACCCCATTTACGCTGGCGGGAAATACACCAATCCTTTCTCTCGCGAATCATATTCTTGATTCTCTCAAGACCCCAACCGGGGTACCAGGTCACGCTGTCTGCCGCTTTGCAGGCATCCTCTTTAAAATCATCGACCGAGCAGAACCACTGGCTGGTAGCTCTAAAGAGGATAGGCTCTTTACAGCGCCAGCAGTGCGGGTATTGGTGGACAATCTTCTTAAGCGCAAACAGGTTGCCTTTTTCTTCGAGGTACATGGCGATTTTCTTGTTCGCCTCATCGGTAGTAAGCCCTGCAAACTGCCCTGCTTCACTTGTTAAGATACCTTTATCGTTAACCGGCACAACAATGCCGATTTCGGGGTAATTCTTACAAACATCAAAGTCTTCCACACCAAAGCCGGGCGCGGTATGTACGCAGCCGGTACCGCTCTCCAATGTGACATGCTCGCCGACAATGACGAGGCTTTCTCTATCTAAGAACGGGTGCTGACAGGTGATATATTCAAGCTCACTGCCCTGCACTTCGGCAATGATTTCATACTCTTTCTCATAAGCTGCCATCGCCGCTTCGCACAGCTCGCGCGCCATGATGAAATACTCATCTTCACAGCGAATGAGCGCATAGTTAAAGCGCGGACCGACACAGATTGCCAAGTTGCCCGGTAAAGTCCATGTAGTGGTTGTCCAAATCACAAAGGAAGTTTTGGCAACATCGGCGCCCAGCGCACTGAGAATGCCCTTATCATCTTTGACATTGAATTTCACATAGATGGAGTAACAGTCATCATCCTGATACTCGATTTCCGCCTCAGCGAGCGCGGTGTTACAATCGGAGCACCAATATACGGGCTTTAAGCCTTTATAGATATAGCCCTTTTGCGCCATTTCGGAAAAGACTTTTACCTGCTCCTCTTCAAAATCGGGCGTTAAGGTGATATAGGGGTTCTCCCACTCGCCTAACACCCCCAGGCGCTTAAACTGGTTGCGCTGCTCATCAATATATTGGTAGGCGTAGTCGCGGCAAATCTTGCGCAGCTCCACATCGGAAATGGTAGAATCCGCACTGATGCCCGCCTTCTTGCGCGCCTTGAGCTCGGTGGGCAAACCGTGGGTATCCCAACCGGGCACATAGGGGCTCTTGAAGCCGGTCATGTTTTTATATTTGACAATAAAGTCTTTGAGCACTTTATTCATCGCGGTGCCCAAGTGAATGCCGCCGTTGGCATAGGGCGGGCCGTCATGCAGTACAAAGAGCGGCTTGCCCTCATTTTTTGCCATCATCTTGCCATAGATATCTTCTGCATACCACTGCTCAAGAAAGTCGGGTTCTCTCTGCGGGAGCCCCGCTCTCATCGGGAAATCGGTCTTGAGCATATTTAAGGTACTTTTATAGTCCATTGTGTTTTATCCTCCAAATATCGGGTTGCGCCGAATAAGCAAAGGCGGACAATGTCCGCCCATTCTTAACAAATCAGGCTTTTTCTATTGCGGTGGTTTGATTACTTTCTTTTGAATAATCTGCCGAAACCTTTGCGGGAATCATCGTCACCCTCATCTTCTTCGGCACCGAACATATCAAAATCTTCTTCATCAAAATCATCGCCGAGATCCAAATCATCTTCCAAGTCTTCTAAATCGGAAAAATCATCTTCAGCATCGTCATCATCATTAAAGAAAGCAGCAAAAACCTCTTCAAAGGACTGCCTTCTCGCCACCTTGGCAGGTGCTTCTTCTTTTTCTTCGTCGGCTTCGGCAGACTCTTCTTGCGCTGCTTCTTCTGTAGCTTCACTCTCGCTCTGCTCGCCGCTGTTGTCACCCTCTTTTGCCTCTATAGCGGCAACGGTGGGTTCAAAATCCTGCGCGGGTGCTTCTTCCTGCACCGGTTCGGATAATATCATTTCATCTAAGCTGACCTGATTCTCATCTTCTTCAGGGGCTTCAAAGTCTTCTTCATCTTCTTCAAAAGCATCTTCATCAAATGCTGCTTCGAACGCTTCATCATCAAATGCTTCTTCGGCAGTATCGGCAAAATTATCTTCAAAGATTTCGTCGTCTTCATCTTCTTCGATTTCTTCGGCTTCTTGAGCCGCTTCCTCGATTGCCTCTTCTTCGGCAGGTTCTTCAACTGCCTCTTCTTCGGCAGGCTCTTCAATTGCCTCTTCTTCGGCAGGCTCTTCAATTGCCTCTTCTTCGGCTACAGGCTCTGCGATTTCTTCCGCCGGCTCTTCCTCGGCGATTTCTTCAACCGCTTCGGATTCTTCTACGGCTTTCTCTTCTACCGATGCATCATCTGCTTCCGGCTCAGCCTCTTCGGCTGCCGGTGCTTCATCTACCGGCTCTGCTGCAGGCACTTCAGCCTCTTCTTCCTCTTCAAAATCCGCTTCGTCTACTTCGATAAGTGCCGGGATTTCATTGATTAAAGAGATATGCGCTCTGTAGATTTCCAGCAGCTCGCTCTTAAACTTTGCAGTTTCTTTTTTAATGGCTTCCAACGCCACTTCTTCAATCTTTTTATTGCGCAGGTAATCTGCTTTCGCTTTGGCAGCTTCCTCATTGGCTTCGGCAATCAAAGCTTCTGCTTTGAACTGCGCATCTGCCAACAGCGCATTGGCGCTGCTCTGCGCGCGGGAGATCGTTTCGTTTGCCTTTTGTTCTGCCTCGGCGGTTACCTTGGCGGCATAGGCATCAGCACTTGAAGTCTTTTCCTGCGACTCTTCCTTCGCCGTGGCAAGGATAGCTTGCGAGCTGATAGTCGCTTCTTCCATTGTCTTATCGGCTTCCTGCTGCGCGTTGGTGGTCAACTGGTTTGCCGCTTTCTGAGCCGCTAAGAGCGCTACGCGAATATTATCTTCTTCTGCGCGGTATTCTTCGACCTTGTCGGCAAGGATACCCAGTTTTTTGACCAGCTCGCCGTTTTCGCGGAAAGTCTTATCATAAGACTCGGCAATTTCTTTTAAGAAATCATCGACCTCGGCTGCTTTGTACATGCCCTTTGAATATGTAAACTCGTGGTTAGTAATTTGATTTGGCAATATCATTTCTATCATTCTCCCCGTTTATTTTTTATATGCTAAAATATATGTTTTACTCGCTGAAAAATACACCGTTATTTTCAAGCTCATCAATCAAGTCGCCCACAATATTGACATTGTGCGGAATGATGATGAAAGTGCTTGCCGCAACCCTGCGGATTTCGCCGCCGTTGGCATAGGCAGCGCCATAAAGAAAGTCAACAATTCTTCTGGCAACATCGCGCTGGGTGGCTTCTAAATTAAGCACAACGGTTCTCTTATTGTTAAGGTGGTCGGCAATTTTGGTAACGCCCTCAAACTTTTCGGGGTGCGCCAGCACGACCTGCACCTGTGTGGTTGTGTGAATATTAACAACTTTATTTTGCTTATCATTGCGCTCGGACTCGCTTCTTACCGAGCGGCTCGGTTCGGCATAGGTTTCGCTGAACTTGCCGTAATCGGAAGTGCTTGACTTCTTTTCGCGCTCCGGCGCTGAACGAAATGTGCTTTTCGGCTTTTTGAGTTCTTCCTCTTCGTAATCTTCCTCGATGTAAGCATCTTCCTCGTAATCATCATCGGGAACATTTACGAGATCTTTGATTTTGTCAATAAAGCTCATGTTTTACCTCCATAAATTCCTATATATCTTCAGTTAATATTTGCAAATTAGCGATAAATTCTTTCACCGAAAATCGCGGAACCGACACGCACAAGTGAAGAGCCTTCCAATATCGCTTCCTCAAAGTCGCCGCTCATTCCCATCGAAAGAACATTCATATTAATATTATTAAATATTTTAGAGCTAAAGTCAATGTATATTTGATGCATTTGCGAAAAAAATGCACGGATTTCTTCTTTTTTCTCACAAATCGGCGGAATACACATCAGTCCCCTGACCTCAATGTTCTCCAACTGCGCGATTTGCGCCAAAACTTCATCCAAATTTTCTTTGGCAAAACCGAATTTTGACTCTTCTTCACCGATATTGACTTCCAGCAGCACCGGTGTGGTGATTGCCTGCATCGCACTGCGCTTGGCAATCTCTGCCGCCAATTCGATACTGTCGACCGATTCAATCATATCTACCTTGCCGACAATTTGGCGCACCTTGTTTTTTTGCAAGTGACCGATGAGGTGCTTTTCCACACCCTCTAAGTGCAAATCGGGTTCTTTTGATAAGAATTCCTGCACGCGGTTTTCACCAATGAGGTCTATCCCTTGCTCAAGCGCCGTATTAATGAGCACAGGCTCCACGGTCTTGGTCACTGCCATCAGGCGAACATCTTCCGGAGCTCTGCCGCTCTTAATAGCGGTTTCGGCAACGCGCTCTTGAATAATTTTGCAGTTTTCTTTAACGATTTCAATTCGCCGGCTGGTACTTAACAACTTTTCCATCGCTCAAATCTTCTCCTTTGACAATAATTCTGTCATATAAGCGCACATAACCGGTTTGGGTGGTGTTGGACTGTGCAATCACGAAATCCTCGCCGGTATAAATAATATTGACAAATTTCAGTTTCACCAAGTTACCGGAGAGCACGTAAACACACTTAACCGTTTTTTCCTCGCCGGTCTCTTTATCTTTAGTAGTGACAGCACGCAGCGCATCGTTGGGAATGCGGATGCCTTCATACTTATTGAAGCGAATTTCCACTTTACCTGCGCGCATTTTAGCAATATGCTCATCCATATTACCGAGTTTTAAAATAAACGCCACTTTATTGGCATTTTCGGCATCGGCGTTAATCGCCGCAACCGTTGCCTCCAATTCCCCGACATCCGCCTGCGGGAAACTGACACTGACAATGCCGCCGACCTTTACATCGGCAATATTTTTTCTATCAACACTGCAGGCAATATACCAGTCAAAACTCTTGACAATTTTACCGACTGCGTTTTTATCGGCTTTATTCTTGCCGCTCTTAAGAATATTGTTGATATTGGAAACAGACAGTTCGGTCGCTTTCTTGTAATCAATCGCACCTTCCGAACCGTCAACACTGCTCACAAAGTAACCGGCTTCCTCGGCAACCACCGCATCTTTCTTGGCAACCTGGCTCTGCAGGTTTTTTCGCTTGGCATAGAGTTCATTGAGAATGGAGTTGACATCAATGCTCTCACCGATGGTGATTTTGCGGTTATTGACATTATCAATCAAATTGCCGTTGAGCTCTTCTGCTGCCGCCAAATTGCCGGAATTGATCGCGCGCACATACTCGTTGACACTGTTTTCGATATTGGAGTCAATCACTTCCAAGCTCGAATTACCGGCAGTATTTTGCAAGATGATGTTCTCATAATATGTAATTTGCTTTTCGATGTCGCTAAGCTGCGCATAGGTTTTTGCCTCTGCATCCGAAGCAAAAACATTGGCGATCGTGCCGCCTTTTTCCACACGCGAACCATCCTTGACATCATACACCATCGTGCCGCTCTTACCGGCGGTAATAACCTGCTCATCGCGAATAAAGACGGCATCTTTGGTGATACTGTCATACACCGTTTCTTTCGTTGCCGTAATGGTTTTGATGGGGTTATAAGTGATTTGGAACACCTGAAAACCGATATAGAACAGCACCAGCACAATAATTACCGCACCGATATATTTTGTTTTAACGCCTTTAGTAGTCATACAAAAAACTCTCTTTTTCCATCACATCCCGCGCCTGCTGCACCAATGGCGGCAGCTGCGGGTCATCGGTATAAAGCCAATGAATGCGTGTATCTCTCTTAAACCAGGTCATCTGCCGCTTGGCGTAGTGCCTGGTCTCTTTCTTTAAGTTTTCGACCGCTTCTTGGAGCGGTAGTTCACCATCAAAATAGGGCTTTAATTCTTTATAGCCGATTGCCGCCGAAGCAGTGCCGACATCGCCCAAGGCAAAATAAGCCTCGGCTTCTTCGAGTAAACCCGCTTCGAGCATTTGCTCCACGCGCAGATCAATCCTGTCATACAGGTTTTGCCGGTCGCGAAACGCAATGCCGAACACTAACGGCTCAAAGGGTGAAGCCTTACTGCGGCTTTGCGCATTCTGTGCGGTAATGGTCTCACCGGTCAGGTGGTAATGCTCCATTGCGCGGATAATGCGCTTGAGATTATTCGGGTGCAGTTTGGCGGCTGCCTCGGGGTCAAACTGCGCAAGTTCCTCTAAAAGCACCTCTGCGCCTTCCTGCTGCGCGCGCTGTTCGAGCGCTTCTCGGTAAGCCGGGTCACTGCCGGCAGCAGAAAACTGAATGCCATCGATTAAACTCGAAAAGTAAAGCCCTGTACCGCCGCAGACAATCGGCAAATTACCTCTTGCGCTGATTTCTTTCGCCTTTTGCAGCGCCAGCGGCACGTAGTCTGCCACACTGAAACTTTCAGTCGGCTCCAGGAAATCAATCAGGTGATGCTCGATGCCCTGCATTTCCTCGGCAGTCGGTTTGGCGGTCGCAATATTCAAGTACTTATAAATTTGCATACTGTCGCAGGAAATGACTTCCCCGCCATAGAGCTTCGCAAGCTCTACCGCCAAAGCGCTTTTGCCGCTTGCGGTCGGACCGACCACGGCCAATATTTTTATTTTGTTGTCACTCGTTGACTGCTTCATTCAAGTTCATTATCAGGCATAACGCCCTCTCGCAGATTGCGCTTTTTCAAATCTATTTGCAATTAGTGGTACAACTCGCATCACGCTACAATGCAACGCTTGCGTTGCTGGACATGTCAAGTTTTTTGGACATTTAAAGTTCAGAAAATGATTGTTTGATTGATGAGAACGAATGCTGTGAACGAAGTGGAGCGTAGCGTAACGCAGTTCACAGCATTCGGCGAAAACCTTATGCTGCCATTAGTTTTTTTCTATGCTCAGCAGGTGTTTCCAATCCAATAGAGGTATGGTATCGGTGCGTATTGTAAAAACCAAACACATATTCAAAAATTGTTAGAATTGCTTCTTTTCTCGTTTTGAACCTTCTGCCTAATATACAACCGGTTTTTACCGTTGACCAAAAGCTTTCCATTGGTGCATTGTCGTACGGCACACCACTTCGAGACATACTTTGTACCATTCCATACGCTTTTAATTGCTTTTTATAGGCATTTGAAGCATACTGTACACCCCTATCTGAATGGAACAGTAAACCGGGTTGTGGTTGGTACTTGCTAAACGCTTGTGTTAATGCTTCAATCATCAATTCTTGGGTGTGCTTGTCACTGAAAGACAAACCCACACAATCTTTTGCACATAAATCAATAATTCCGGCTGTATACAACCAGCCTTCATCTGTCCAAATGTAGGTACTGTCACCACACCATTTTTGGTTTGGTAATTGAGCTTCAAACTCTCTGTTGAGTATGTTCTCTGCCACTTGGTACTTATGCTTGCTATTTGTTGTTGCTTTGTACTTTTTGCTTTTCTTTGGCACCAACTTGGCTTTCTTCATAATACGGACTGTTTTTCCAATGCTCATCGGATGTCCGGCATCGTCTAATGCTTTACGCATACGAACGCGCCCATACTCCTCGTAGTTTTCCTTGAAGAGCTTTTCAGCAAGTCGACACAGCTTCTCATCTTCTTTTTCTTTGTCTGTCTGTGGTGTGTTACTGCGCTGATAATATGCGCTTCGTGTTATGCCAAGTGTTCGGCACACCAAGTCGATTGGATATTTATCCAACCCCTTGGCTCGCAAACAGTCTACTTTTTCTCTGACTTTTTCTGCGCCTGATATGCCGCTACTTTTTTTAAGATTTCTACCTGCATTTTAAGAGTTTCGTTCTCTTTTTTGAGTCTGCGTAGTTCGGCATCCTCCGGTCTCTGCCTGCCGCAACCGACAAAGGCATCTTTTCCATACTTGCGATATTGGTCTCGCCATGAATAGATTGTCCCTTGCGGTATGCCGAATTTCTCAGATAAAACCTTAATGGATATACCGTCCTGATAATGCAGTTCCATTATCTTAAACTTAAATTCTTTACTATCCTGTCCATGTGTGCTCATTTGAAGTCATCTCCTTTTTTTCATTCTATCATTCCGAACTTCAAATGTACACATTTATTATACAGGTTCAT
>JAFRJB010000053.1 GCA_017432485.1 Clostridia bacterium | reverse complement strand
TAGTTGGCATTGTAGGAAAATCCAAAAGTTTAGATTTTCCCACAATGCTTATCTTTTGGTCTTTGGTTCGGAATAGTGTAGTGCTGGCGGTCTATCTCTTGTTTTCGGTTGCTTGCTTCCTTACCGTACATGAGCATTTTGTGCGGGTTTAAAGAATGACTAATTAACATCATAATATACTTTTTCATCCGGAAAAACATAGCCGAGGCGCTCTCTGGCGATACGCTCTATGATATCGTTTTCATCGGCATTTTTGAGCAGGTTTTTTGTGTCTTTATTATCTGCTTCAATTTCTTGATATTGGTTTTGTGCAAGCTTTATTTTTTCATTGGTATCTTTAATCTTAATACCGGTTTCTATCGCCGTTACTGCCAAATACACTGCAAGGCAGGTAAAGGCAAACGCAAGTATCATACTACGAAGCGGTTTTGCCTGCTTTTTCTTTTTTTTCTTTTTTGGTGGTGTATTTTTCGGCATTCCGCTTTAAATGCTCCTTACTTTTATTAGTAAAATTATACACCATCTGCCGTGCCTTTTTCAATAGCTTTTTGATATTATTCATAATATGTTTAAAAAGCTGCGAAAGCGGACAAAAAAGGTTATTATACAAAAAAACAGAAACTTTAACGGCAGCCTTATCACTTTTTTTCTTTAGAAAAATGATGACCAACACTAAGGCTGTCAAAAAAGCGATTACTTCATATACGCGCAGTGCGCCTTCTTGAAAAACAATATTGGTGCATACAATCAGTAGCACACATAAAAGACAAAATGCCACATCGCATGCAAAGCGAAGGGCACCTCTGAGCGGTTTTGCGCAAAATAGAAGTGCGAAGCAGCCGGCAATAAGCCCTGCTGCAAAACTAATCATAAAAAATCGCGCTTGTGCACCGAAAGCAATGTCGTGGTAATACATTACTTCATAAACCTGCCAAAAAGAGAAGCGGGTTTTTGCGCAACGTTTTCCTGGTAAAAGAAAGATGATATTAAGCCGTCGACCAGCAATTCCCCGCTTTCTACATCAAGCTTGGTGATTTTAAGATTT
The DNA here is from genome assembly GCA_017432485.1 of Clostridia bacterium. GTDB lineage: Bacteria > Bacillota > Clostridia > Oscillospirales > Acutalibacteraceae > RUG714. Next base: position 24,381 of record JAFRJB010000053.1, on the reverse strand, counting down.
TGACCGTGAATCACCAAATCCCCTTGCTGGGTTTGTACACTGACTGCTTCTTCATCATAATTATCCACATCTTTTACGCCGGTTAAGCGCAGTTTCTGGCGGTTTTCGATAAAAAGATTGGATTGGGTATATAAGTTTTCATTTTCACTCATACAATCGCTTCCTTATAATTACTACTCAATTTTATGTAAGGAAGGCGCTCGTTATGACAGGAAATTATTTTATGAGTTCATATAACTCCCCTGCCTGTTCTTTTTTGGCAGTTTCTGCTACTTGCAGCACTTTGTATTCGTGGGCGGTTGAGCCTAAGTTTACGGTAATAATATCTCCCGCTTTGACTGCATAAGAAGCGCGTGCCGCTTTCCCGTTGACCATAATTCTACCGGCATCGCAGGCGTCGTTGGCGATAGTGCGCCTCTTAATAATGCGGGAAACTTTTAAATATTTATCTAATCGCATATACTCACCTCTTCCCTATTATATCACGGTTGAAACAAAAAGCAAAAAGAAATGATGCGGCAGAACCGCATCATTCTTATCAAAAGTTTAGGATTTAATTATTTAATAGCATCCTTGAGAGCTTGGCCAGCTCTGAAAGCGGGAAGCTTAGAAGCCGGAATTTTCATAGCGGCGCCTGTTCTCGGGTTGCGGCCCTGCTTAGCAGCTCTTTCTCTTACTTCGAAAGTACCGAAGCCAACGAGTTGAACCTTGTCGCCCTTCTTAAGAGCATCGGTGATAGCAGCTGTGAAAGCGTTGATAGCTTTTTCAGCATCTTTGTTGGTAAGAGCGCTTGCATCTGCAACTGCTTTAATGAGATCTTTTTTGTTCATAATAAATTTCCTCCAATTTTTTATTCCAAAGGCTTAAGCCTTTATTTACTGATTTCTTTTGCTTCATCCCAAAGAGCATCTAAACTCTCCAGAGAAGCTTCTTTCATGTTGATACCGCGCTGTGCGGCAAGTTTTTCGACCAATGAAAAGCGCGCCATAAATTTGTCGCTTGCAGCACTCAGGCTTTCTTCACTGTCGCAATGCAAAAATCTGGAAACATTCACACAACTAAACAGCAAATCGCCCAACTCTTCAAAACAATCATCCTGATCGCCGGATTGAATAGCCTCTTCAAGCTCTGCGCATTCACTGTGTACTTTTTCTAAAGCGCCGGAAATATCATCCCAATCAAAGCCGACTTTGGCAGCTTTTTTTTGAATTTTCTGCGCGCGCATAAGCGCCGGCAATTCCTTAGGGATGGATTCCATCGCCTCGGTAATAGTGGTTTGATGTTTGGTTTCGGTTTTTACGCGATCCCAAGTAACCAAAACTTCATCTGCATTATCACAGTGCTCATCACCAAACACGTGAGGATGGCGAATGACTAACTTTTGTGCTAACTCGTTGACCACATCATCAAAAGAGAATGTTCCTTTTTCACTCTCCATTTGGCTGTGCAATAAAATCTGCATCAGAACATCGCCGAGCTCTTCACGCAGCATAGCGGGATTGTCTTTATTAATCGCTTCAATCACTTCATAGGTTTCTTCAATGAAGTTCTTTTTGATGCTTTGGTGGGTCTGTTCCCTATCCCAAGGGCAACCCTCAGGTGTGCGCAATAAGCGAATGATTTTGACCAAATCCTCAACACTATATTTAGTTTTAAATTCGAAGTTTTGAATCATCTATACACTATATATATCTATTTTAGCCTAAAACGCGCAATTTTTCAAGTACTTTTGCGATTTTTTCGCCTGCAGGAAGCATTAAAACGTCTTCTTTTGATAAAGCTTTGAGTAAAAGCAACATAATTGTATAGGCAACAACCGCTGCAACAATGGCTGCCAAAGTGGCAATTTTTTCGGGAATGCTTTCAATTCTTGACAGAAGTTGAAAACTCCCCCACGCTGCAGCACCGCAAAATACAGTTGCAATGACAGGTTTTAGAAGAAGTGAAATGAAATTAAATTTCACTTTTGTATATTTAAACAAATAGAATAGATTCACTAAAACGGAAATAGCATAACAAGCAACTGTACTGTAAGCTGCACCTTTTATATTGAATTGCGGCATACCCACTAAAATGTAGTTTAACACAATTTTAATAACACATGCAGCACCAAACGAAATAAGGGGAACTTTTGCTTTGCCGATTGCTTGTAACAAAGTGGTGACCGGTGATGATAATGCATAAAAACACAACGTCACACCGAAAATGATGAGAATATCTTTACACATGAACGGGATATCCGGTTGACTGGTGCCATAGAGTAAATTCAGTATCGGCTGCGCCAGCACCGCCATACCAGCACCGGCAGGTAAAGAAATGAGCATACAGATGCGCAACACCGACTCAATGCTGATGCGAATATTCTTGCGGTCATTCACTGCCCAATATTGCGCTAATGCCGGCAAAGAGCTGACACCTAATGTTAAGGTGATTTGCGGCACCATATTTCTCAATGTTTCATCCACATCAAAACAGCCATAGAGGTATACATTGAGTTTTTCGGTACCTTTGGGAATCATCGGATACATCTGGCGAATAATACTCTCTCCGTTTGCCACAGCGACCGCCAAGCGGTTTTGCACCGTTGCCGCATCAATAAGCATAGAAATATTGGAAATAAGTGAAGTCAAGAGAATTGGAATCGCCAATTTTATCAATGTATGCAGAATTTCTTTATTGGAATCGGCTTTCGGCGCAAGAAACAGTTCTTCTTCAGTGAAACCATAGCCATCCTTTTTCATCTTTATCCAAAGATAAATTTGGGAGCCTAAAGTGCCTAATGTCACACCCATAATTGCCGCAGAAGCTTCAATCGGGTAGCGAATTTCCGGTTGAGTGATGTTATGGTCGGCGCAATAGCGAATTGCCAAATAAGTTAGACCTAAACCGCACACTAACTTGACAATACTTTCCGTAATCTGAGAAATAGCGGTCGGAATCATATTCCTCATGCCTTCATAATACCCGCGATAGGCACTCATAATACAGCAAATGAAGATTGCCGGAGCAATACAAAGAATTACCGGTAATGCTTCGGGCGCCTTTGCGACGTATTTGACATACGGATAGGCAACCGCTGCGAGCAACAAAGTGCCGCCTGCACCGGTAACAATAAAGGCACGCAATGACACTTTAAAAATGCTCTTAACGTTATTATATTTACCCAAAGCCATGTTTTCCGCAATCATTTTGGAAACGGCAATCGGTAAACCCGCCATGGAAATAGACCAAATCGGCAGGTAAATTTTATAAGCAGTCGAATAATACCCCATTCCAATGCCGCCAATGTAATTGGTAATGGGGATTTTATAAATTGCACTGATGAGTTTGACAATGATGGTAGATGCCACCAAAATCAGTGCACCGCTTAATAGAGTTTGGTTTTTACGTTGATGTTGTGCCAAGATAAACTCCTTAATGCATAAAAATTACTTTTGCGCACCGCATTTGGGGCAGAACGGATCATCAATATCCACATCAGCACCGCAAGCGGCACATCTGACAGTGTTTTTAAGAGAACTGATGATATCTTTCTGCTCTTCTATGTCTGCTTTGAGTAAATCGATTTCTTCAATCAATGCGGCAAAATCGGGTAAATCCTGACCCAATTTTGTAGCATCATACACTTTTTTACCGATAGAAGCATAATTCTTATCGAGTTTCATATTTAATTGCGCAATTTCTACTTTGCACTTGGAAATCTGATAGATTTCCTGTGATTTTTCGCTCGCGGTTTGGGCAAGCTCTTTTGCTTTATCGATTACTTGATTAATATCAGCCATTTTTCTTTCTCCTTTGCGGTTTATAATATTATTATTTTATCACGAATAGTGCGTAAAATCAAGGTTTTTGCCACTTTTTAATGATGGATGCCGCCTCGATTTTGCGCGCTTTCATTTGCTCAAAATCTGCAATATATTCATAGGGGTATTTGAAATTAAAGATACGCTTGATTTCGCTTAACTCCGGGTTGACCAAACGCGTTACGGCACCGGCGCCGGCGCCGAAGACATGCTGTACCTCTTCCATCATAAATACATTGTATTCACATGCTTTGCCGGGCAGTGCCCAGCCGGTGTTTTCCAGGTTGCCGACAGACTTGGATTGACGGTACATGTAATACGGCTCATAGCCGCTTTGTGTGAGTATTTCATTCGCTTTTTCAATCATTTCTGCCGTGATGCCGACAATCTGCCCTTTTGTATCATCGCGGGTGATCAAGAAAGAAGAGCGCTTAAGCGCGAGCGTGTGAATGGTGATGTTTTCCGCTTTTAAAGCAATAGCGCTGCGCACGGAGTTGAGAAAACTGTCTACACTCTCCCCTTCTAATCCGGCAATTAAATCGGTATTAATGTTATCAAAACCCGACTCGCGGGTAAGTTTATAAGCTTCTTTAACAGCTTCTGCCGTATGGTTTCTGCCGATGGTGCGCAAGACTTCATCATTAAAAGATTGAGCATTAACGGTAATGCGCGTAACCGGCTGTTTTTTTAGAAAAGCAAGTTTTTTTGCATCCAATGTATCGGGGCGCCCTGCTTCAATGGTAAATTCCGTGACATTTTCAAAATCGAAATGTGTTGTGATGGCATCAAAAATTTGTTCTAATTGAGCAATTTCCAATACGGTAGGTGTACCGCCGCCTATGTAAACCGAACGCAGATGAAGACCGCATTCTTTCGAAAGGGATGCAATTTGGGCAATTTCTTCACACAGCAAATTCACATATTCCGGTATGCGCTTTTTGAGCGACTCATACGAATGAGAAATAAAAGAGCAGTACGAGCAGCGCGACGGGCAAAACGGAATTGAAACAAAAAGTGAAAATTGATCCGCAGCGGAAGACTCCATAATCGCTAGCTCGTTCTCGCAAACAGCTTTGACAATATCGACCTTGGATGAGGAAATAAACAATTCCTCTTGTAAATATTTTACGGCTTGCTCAGGCGTGTTATTCCTTAATAGTTTAAAATAGATTTTACTTGGTCTGACGCCGGTTTGAATACCCCAAGCAGGGATATAGCCGCTATATTCCACCAGCATATCATACAGCAGTTGACAGGCGCGCAATTCACCGGTTTTATATAAATCTTCACCATTGCAGGTCTTTGCCGCTTTACGTTTAAAATCACCGAAGCTGACGCGCACTTCTATATCTAAAGAGTCATCATTCTCCCGACTTTGGCATAACACATAATCACCGCCCTCTTCAGGTGGTGTGTTGTAAATCTTTTCGAGCTTAATATCGGGCATGAATACGCGCAACAACTGCTCGAAAGAGTAATGATAATTATTGCCGTTAATATATAAATGCATCATCTGAAATAAGGATTCATTTCTTTTTGTGTTGTAATATCCGTAGTGCTCATATGACCCGGATAAAGCGCATAATCGCCAAGCGAAGCAATCTTGGCAACACTTTTCATAATTTCAAAAAAGGAACCGGTCGCCATATCGGTTCTGCCGATAGAACCGTCAAACACTGTATCACCGCAAAACAGCGCATCACCAAATAGATAGCAAACACTGCCTGAAGTGTGACCGGGTGTAGCGATAATTTTGATAGAACTGTTTAAAAAAGGCAGTATGTCGCCATCATTAACAAGCATAGAAGGCTCCGGAAACGCATCACTCTCGCAAAAAACACTTTTCCTCTGCCGTATGTTTTCATAATCGGTCTGGCTGATGACAACCTGTGTTTTTGGAAATCTACGCGTAAAAGCTAATATATCCGCTGCATGGTCATAGTGACCGTGAGTAAGCAGCAGGTACTTTATTTGTAGCGCATTCTTTTCAATAAAATCAAAATACGCATTGGAAATCTTATCACTGCAATCCACACAAAACGCCTGTTTTTCGCTTTCATCGTATACAATATAACAATTTGTACCGATGCTGCCCTGTTCAAATAAAGCTATTTTCATTTTTTGAAATCCTTTGAATCTAAAATAATGGTAAAAGGACCGTTATTAACAAGTGACACTTTCATATCGGCACCAAAAATGCCTTTTTGTACCGGTTTGGGATACAAGCTTTCGAGCACTTCATTAAAATATTCGTAGAGTTCATTCGCCAAATCCGGTGCACCGGCATAAATGAATGACGGCCGCCTGCCGTGGCTGCAATCGGCATATAAAGTGAACTGAGAAACACTGAGTATTTCGCCATCGATATCCGCCAAAGAGAGATTGGTTTTGCCGTTGCTGTCTTCAAAAATACGCAATCCTATTAGCTTTTTTGCTAAAACCTCTACATCGGATTTAGTATCATCTTGTCCTACTCCAACCAACACCAAATAGCCTTTGCCGATTTGACCGGTAATGCGGCTATCCACTTCCACTTTCGCTCTGTCAACAACTTGAATGACAAGTTTCATATATCCCCCTCTTAACTGCCGGTTCTTTCTACACTGATAACATTTTCCACTTTCTTCAAACGAGACAGGAAATTGTTTAAATGGTCGGTATTGTCGACAATAATGCCTAAAGTAATGATGGAGTTGCCGCTTTTGAGAACCCTTGCTTCAATATTGGAAATATTAATTTTAATTTCATAGCAAGCCTTCATAATATCGGCAAGCAGGTTTTCTCTGTCAATACAGAAAACGCTTAAAGTTGTGTGCAGATTAAATTTCACATCGCCGTCCCAATACGCGTTAAGCCACCTGCCGGGCTCCTCGCACTCGGCAATATCCTCGGGCACATTGCTGCAATCGCGCTTGTGAATAGAAACACCGTGACCTCTTGTAATGTAGCCGATAATACGGTCGCCCGGAAGCGGATTACAACATTTAGAGAGCTTAATTTGGCAATCATCGAAGCCTTCTACAATAATACCGTCTTTATTCGACAAAGCGTTTCCGCTCGGCTGCGGCATAAAAGGTTTAGGCGGCAGCGCTTCGGAGTTTTCCAAAACAAACTGCTTGTATAAATCCTTAATGGAAGGCATAATGCGCGAAACCGTAATCGCACCGTAACCGATTTTGGCATACAGCTCTTCGGCGGAATTGCACTTTTGGCGCGCCACTAATTTCTCGATAAATTCATCATATTTATCATCACTTAAGCGGATGTAATTGCGCTTAAACTCTTTTTCAAGCTCCGCTTTACCGGCAATAATATTTTCTTCGCGTTTTTCCTTCTTGAACCAGCTGCGAATTTTATTGCGCGCTTCACTCGTGCGCACAATGTTCAGCCAGTCTCTGCTCGGTCCTTTATCTTCGGATTTAGATGTAATAATATCGCAGATTTCCCCGGTTTGCAGTTTATAGTCAATCGGCACCATTCTGCCGTTGACCTTTGCACCGGTCATTTTATGACCGACTTGGGTATGAATGGCGTAAGCAAAATCAATGACAGTGGAATTTTTCGGCAAAGTTTTCACATCACCTTGCGGGGTGAACACAAAAACTTCTTCAAATTCCAAGTCATTTTTAACGGTATACAGAAATTCTTCCGGCGTTTCACCTTCATTGGTTTCTTCGTTTTGCTTATCAACCATCTGATGAATCCAGGCTATTTTTTCATCAAACTTATCGTCTTTGCCCTTGACACCGGATTTATATTTCCAATGCGCCGCAATACCGTATTCAGCCGTTCTATGCATTTCCCAAGTGCGGATTTGTACTTCAAAAGGTATCCCCTCTTTACCGATTACGGTGGAGTGCAGCGATTGATACATATTCGGCTTGGGCGTGGCAATATAATCTTTAAACCTGCCGGGAATGGGGCGAAACATATCGTGAATGACACCCAAGCAGTTATAACAGTCATTTACGGTATCTACAATAATACGCACCGCATAAATATCATAGATTTCATCAAACGAGCGGTTTTGCATATACATTTTGCGGTAAATACCGGTAACGGATTTAATTCGCCCGTCAATATGCGGGTTTTCCACCGTTTCTTTGAGGCGCTCGCTGATTTTATCAATAATAGAAGGAATTAAATCCTTGCTGACAACACTGTTTTGCGAAAGCCTGTCTTTAATTTCCTGATAGCCGACCGGGTCCAAATGGCGAATTGCCAAGTCTTCCAACTCTTCTTTGAGCGGTCGAATACCGAGGCGGTGCGCAATAGGCGCATAGATTTCCAAAGTTTCCAAGGCTTTTTCTCTGCGCTTGGCTTCATACATAAAGTCAAGTGTCCGCATATTGTGAAGCCTGTCGGCAAGTTTGATAATGATAACTCTGACATCTTCCGCCATGGCAAGGAGCATTTTGCGAATGTTTTCCGCCTGTTGCTCAACCTTGCTCTTAATATCCACTTTGCCGAGTTTGGTAACGCCTTCTACAAGAAAAGCGACATCTTTGCCGAACTCTTTTTCCACATCTTCTTTGGTTTCTTCGGTGTCTTCAATGACATCATGAAGCAAAGCGGCAATAATACTTTGTGTGTCTAAACCAAGACTAACTAAGATTTTTGCCACTTCAATCGGATGGATAATATACGGTTCGCCCGAGAACCTGGTTTGACCTGCATGCAGCTCAGAGGCTTTGTTATAAGCTTTAATGATTAATTCTTTATCATAGGTCGGGTTATCGCGGATACTATCCAGTAATTCATCAAATCCGTTGCCATATTTTTTCTTCACTGTCATCACCTCAAAGCTTTTGGCTTAAATCAAGCATTTTGCGGTACAGTTTCGAATCCGCAATGTTCACCTTTTCGGGTTCTATGGGTAAATCTATTCTCCCACGGTCGGTATCGCGAATGACGATGCCTAATTCAATCATAATATCCAAAGACAAACACAGTTGGCTGTAATTCATCATCACCGGGCGAATGCGCATATACAGTTCTTCTTTTGAAAACTGCCATCCGTTATTATCTCTCAAAAATCGATAGATTTGAGCAATGTTATCGCGGTCTGTCAATAAATACTCTATTTCGTTCTTACCGGTTTCACTGCGCATAAAGTTTTCATAAATACGAAGTCCGTTGACAATGCTACTGTCGGAAAACCCGCTGTAACGAATGCCTTTGAGCAGTAATGAAACGGTTGTTTTACCATAGTATTCATTTTTTTCCAAATGCAGTGCCACATCAACCGTATCCCCTTTTCTATAAGGGACACTCATGGTCGAATAACCAAAGTAAATCACACTGAAAGTGGTGTTGTTTTTGGCTAGCGTTATTTTAATATGTTTATTGCCGCTAATGGGCGTTATCATTAAAATCTTAGCATTAAAAATGCCGAAAACAGGTCTTGCATTTCCCATACCGAAAGGCTGAAAACGATTGACAGCATTTAAAATGTCTAAATTGATACTCGCCGGATTAATTTTAAAATCAATATGAAGTTCGCCGGAAGGCATATAGCGGTACATTTTTGCCGCATAGTCGTTAATGAGTTCTCTAAATTCATCAACGCGTTCGCGCTCTATGGAGAGCCCGGCCGCCAGCGTATGCCCGCCAAACTGCACTAAACTGTCACAACAGGCACTTAATGCTTCGAAAATATTAAATCCGCTTAAACTTCTGCAGGAGCCTTTGATGACGTTTTCGCCGCTGTCGGAAATGATAACGGTCGGTTTGCCGTAGCGCTCGCAGATTTTAGAAGCAACAATGCCGGCAATCCCGCTGTTCCAGCCCTTTTTACACAGCACCAGCACTCTATCGTGAATGTAGCTTTCGTCGGCAAGCATATTGCAGGCATCTTCTAACATTTCATTTTCGATTTGAATGCGTTTTGTGTTGCATTCTTGAATTTCTTCTGCCAAGCGAATGGCAGTTTGCGCATCCTCCGTGATAAGCAGCTCCACTGCTTTTGAAGCGGAACTGATACGACCGGCAGCATTAATGCGCGGCGAAATAACAAAGGCAATATCCCCTGCCGACAGCTGTTTTTGACTGACACCCGCTACACCTTTAAGAGCGGCAATTCCCAAGCGTTTGGTATCGTTAATAAGCTCTAATCCTTTTTTTATTAAAAAGCGATTTTCGCCGAGCACCGGAACCACATCGGCAATCGTGCCTATGCAAATTAAATCCGCATATTCTTCTAAAATTTCTTCTTCCCCGCCGGCAAGAGCACTAAGCAGTTTAAAGGTCACGCCAACTCCAGCCCAATCTTCGTATTCACACTCACTGTCATTACGGTGCGGGTTGACAACAGCTACGGCATCCGGCAAAACACTGCCTTGCATATGGTGATCGGTAACAACAACATCAATACCGTTTTCATTGGCAAAAGCGACTTCATTGAGTGCACTGATACCGTTATCAACCGTAATGATTAACTTCACATCTTCTTCTTTAAACTTCTTGATGGCGGCAATATTTAAGCCGTAGCCTTCCGTATTGCGTTCGGGAATATAATAGACAACATCCGCTTCACAAGAGCGCAAATAAAGGTATAATAACGCGGTGGAAGTCACACCGTCACAATCAAAATCGCCGAAAATGGCTATCTTTTCCCCGTTGTCAATGGCAGTGCCGATGCGCTCAACAGCCAAATCCATATCCGGCAATGTAAACGGGTCAATATATTCACAGGTATCACTGAAAAAGGCGCGAATTTGCTCCGGGTCGGTAATACCTCTGGAAGTGAGCAAAACAGCGGTGACAGCGTCGACATCGCAGGTTTGCATCAGCTCTTTCGCCAGTTCTTTATTATAATCGGAAATTTTCCACTGTTTAAATGCCAAACGCTTCACCACCTTTCTCAAAAAAATTCTTTAAAAGTCAAAAAGACTGACTTGGTTGGTATCGGGCAGACCTTGCAACGCATCAAAAGCATCTAATGCTGCTATCACGGCGGAAGATACACCGCTCTTGATTGCAAAGTCTTCTTTGGAAATAAAGGGTTCGTCGCCCTGTTCGCTTACGCAGTCGAAAATTGCTTTAGCCGCATTTTCGCCTACACCGTCAAGCGCGGAAAACGGCAAGCGCAGTTGATTGCCTTCAATGCGGTAAACGCGCCAATCGGATTTATATAAATCCACAGGCAAGAAAGAAAAACCGCGCGCGAGCATCTCAACAACTATTTTGAGCGTTTCGACCTGTTTGTTTTCTTTATCGCTCGCCTCTTTGCCTTTTGCAATAATCTCATTCATTCTCGTTTTGACTGCCGACATACCTTTAGCTGCGGATACAGCATCAATATCCTCACCGCGCACGGTAAAATAAGCGGAATAAAAATGAATGGGATAATAGATTTTATACCAAGCAATGCGTAAAGCGGCAATAACATAGGCAGCAGCATGCGCTTTCGGGAACATATATTTGATTTTATAACAGGAGTCAATATACCACTGCTCCACACCGACTGTTTTCATAGCGTCTTCAAAAGGCGGCAATAACTTCGGTGCTTTACCCTTTCGGGTATACTCCATAATATTGAAGCAGTCTTTTTTGCTCAGCGGCGATTTGTTACCGGTGCGCTGCTCATAATTTTCGGCAACGTGAATCAAGTGTGTCATAATATCATCACGACAGCCGATTACATCGGAAATAGTACAGGTTTTATTATTTATCAAGTCCTGCGCATTGCCAAGCCACACATCCGTACCATGGGATAAACCGGAAATTTGCAGTAAATCCGCAAAAGTTTTCGGTTTTGCATCAATGAGCATATTGACAACAAAGGGCGTGCCCATTTCCGGGATACCCAGTGTTCCGGTCGGGCAATCAATATCATCTTCACTGACACCAATCGGCTCGGTGGATACAATTAATTTATATAACTGCGGGTCCGACAAATCCGCATCCATCACGGGAATACCGGTTGAATCCTCTAAAAACTTATAAATTGTCGGATTATCATGACCGAGTTCATCTAATTTTAAGAGCGTATCGTGCAGTGAGTTTTTAAAATCAAAGTGAGTCGTGTATGTGCCCTTGCGCTCATCATTTGAAGGAAATTGAATCGGAGTAAAATCTTCAACCGAATACTCATCCGGCACGACTACCATACCGCCGGGGTGCTGCCCGGTGGTTCTTTTAATGCCGGTGCAACCGATGGTCAGGCGGTCAATTTCCGCTTTGGGCGTTGACTCGCCGATACCGTGCTCATCCAAGTATTTTTTGACATAACCGAATGCGGTTTTATCGGCAATCGTCGCCATGGTACCTGCTTTAAAGACATATTCTTTACCGAAGATTTCTTCCGTAAAGCGATGAATTTCGCTCTGCACATCACCGGAGAAATTTAAGTCAATATCCGGCTCTTTGTCACCGTCAAAACCCAGGAAGGTTTCAAAAGGAATTTCGTGACCGTCACGCTTCATAGGTTCGCCGCATTCAGGGCAATTCTTCGGCGGCAGGTCAAAGCCGGATCCGTATTCTCCATGCAGGAAGAATTCGGAGTGTTTACAATTTTTGCAGTAATAGTGAGGCGGCAGCGGATTGACTTCGGAAATACTACCGAAATGCGCCACTAATGAAGAACCGACCGAACCTCTTGAGCCGACCAAATAGCCGCGGCGTTCACTCTCTGCTACCAATTTTTTGGCGATAACATATAATACTGCATAACCGTGAGAAATAATGGAATCCAATTCACGCTCCAAACGTGAAGCGATGTGGTCGGGCACCGGGTCTCCATATAGTTCTTTCGCGCGTTCCCAACAGCTGTCGGTCAAGATTTGTTCCGCGCCGTCTATATGCGGCTGGAAGACACCCGGCGGTATCGGCGGAATATTGTCTTGAATCATATCGGCAATTTTAGCGGGATTATCGATGACAAATTCTTTCGCCCTGCTCCCTGCCCAGGCAAAATCATCGAGCATTTCATCGGTGGTTTTAAAATACAGAGGTGCTTGATTATCTGCATCCGTAAAACCTTTAGAGTGCATCAAAATGGAGCGGAACTTCGCATCCTCCGGATTGAGAAAATGCACGTCACCCGTTGCAACAACCGGTTTTTGCAACTTATCGGCAACCGCAACAAGCTTTTGATTGAGCTTTACCAAGTCTTCTTCGGAATGAATGTTCTTGTGCAGTTCTTTATCGGAACGAATCATGAAAGCATTATTCCGATTTGGCTGCAACTCAATATAATCATAAAATGATGCTAATTTTTCAATAGTCGCATCATCTTCACCGCGCAAAATTGCTTGAATGAGTTCGCCCTGTTCGCAGGCAGAACCGATAATCAGCCCTTCCCTCTTTTTCGCTAATAAAGATTTGGGAATGAGCGGTCTGCGTTTGAATGTTTTCACACTGGAATGCGAAACGAGTTCATATAAATTCTTTCTACCGTACTTCCTTTCATTTTTAGGAATATTTTGATCCATGGAAGTATCTTCTTTGACAAGTAAGATGATATGATGGCGGCGAAATTCCGACAATTTCATATCCATAAAATCCGGATACAGGTTGTCATCCACTAAATAGCCTTCCATACCGAGAATGAGCTTAATATCATTCTTTTTTGCGGCAGCGAAAGCTTCCGGCAACGCCTGTACAACACCGTGGTCAGTAATGGCGATGGCTTTATGCCCCCATTCTATGGCGCGCTCCACCAATTTTTTGGGCGCACTCATGCCATCCATTTCAGAAAAAGAGGTATGCAGATGCAGCTCTATGCGCTTTTCGGCAGAAGTATCTTCACGCACGGCTTTTTTGACTGCACTGATGCAGTAGGGTTCGAGCACATACGTTTTATCATATTCATCATATTTTTGTTTACCGATTACCAAAACCGTTTGCCCGACATATAAATCTTTTAGCAGTTTATTGGCAATAGGGGCATCACGCATAATCTTCATCGTAACGGATGAAGTATAATCGGTTAATTCAATTTCAATGATGACCTTTTTTGTGCGCGTTTCGCGCGAATCGATCTTAAAAATATCGCCCCAAACGGTAAACCGACCCTCTCTGCCGATAATATCTTTCATGGCAACCGGGTCGTCATAAGGCAATGTTTTGCCGAAAACTTTAACGGCGCCTTGAGGATAAATCGGTGCGGTTTTGGATAATTCCCCTACCGCTTTAACAGATTTAATGTCTTTTACTTGAATTTTCGTCACCAAGTCTTCTTCACTGATAACAGCAACAACATCTTCCGCCGGCTCCGGTGCAGGCTCTTCAGGCTGCGGTGGTGCTACTTGTTCCTCTACAGGCGGAATTTCTTCACTGACCGGCGGCACGTCATCCATTGCTGTTTCGTCTGTTTGAATGCCGATATCCACCGGGTCAATGAGTTTGACTTTATAGTGCACATCAAATTCATCCGCAATGATTTCACTGACTAATTCGCAGAAGCCGTTTTCGTGCAGGTAAGTAATATTGTTATTTAAAGAAACAACCTCAATGGTGCTGCCTTTTCTGCGCGACATCGTTTTATGTAAGAAGTTTTGTAATACCGGTTTTCTGTATTTTGCTTCTAATACGACTTGCGAAAAGTATTTGTCAATATATGCGTCTTTAGGAAAACGCGGTATAATGTGAACAACATTGAGCGAAAGAGCGTTTTGTAAATACTTTTGAGTTTCAAAAAACCAACTCTTACGCAGTAATTTTTCATACTGCGCATAGATTGTGACCGCTTTTGAGGCTTTATCTATATCAATTTTCAGGATTTGCCCTTCACCGACTTTTTGCAGCGGCTGAGCGACTTCTCCCAAATAAAATTCACTAATTTGTTTCATTACTTCCTCTTATAATGTTTCAATTTCTTCAAACAGACAATCAACAAGTTGTGCTTCGGGCACTTTTTTGATAGTTTTACCTTTTTTAAACAGTAAACCCTCGCCATCTCCGCCGGCGATACCGATATCGGCTTCTTTGGCTTCACCGGGGCCATTGACCACACAGCCCATAACGGCAACTTTGATCGGTTTATGCACCGATTTCAGGCGCTCTTCCACCTCGGCGGCAAGAGAGATTAAATTGATTTTGGTTCTGCCGCAGGTCGGGCAGCTGATGAGATACGGCTCATCCTTTTTTAAATCAAGTGCTTTTAAAATTTGGTTGGCGGCATCAATTTCTTCAACGGGGTCTGCGGTAAGAGAAACTCTTATTGTGTCGCCTATTCCGTCATTTAGTAAAGAACCGATGCCGATGGCGGATTTAACAATCCCCATTTGTTTCGTTCCCGCTTCGGTCACGCCCAAATGTAAAGGATAGTTGCATTTTTGGCTTAACAGCCTATAGGCATCAATCATGGTATGTACATTCGATGATTTTAAAGAAATGACAATATCCGTAAAATCAAATTTTTCAAGTAACGATGCGTGATAGAGTGCGCTTTCCACTAATGCCTCGGCACAGGGCGAGCCGTATTTTGCAAAAATGCTTTTTTCCAATGAGCCGGAATTGACACCGATTCTAATTGGAATTCCCCGCTGCTTACAAGCATCGGCAACTTCTTTGACTCTTTGGTCATCACCTATATTACCGGGGTTAATTCTGATTTTATCCACGCCGGCTTCCACACAGGCAAGGGCGATTTTATAATCAAAATGGATATCGGCGACAACCGGCATTTTCACTGCTTTTTTGAGCGCAGGAATTAAACCTGCATTTTCAAGTTTCGGCACAGCGGTGCGAATAATTTGACATCCCGCCTTTTCTAACCCGACAGCTTGCGCCACGTTGCCCTCTACATCGTCTGCAGGAATGTTGAGCATCGACTGCACCGCTATCGGTGCGCCGCCGCCAATGGTAATATTCGCAATTTTTACTTCTTTTGATTGTCGCATAGTTACCCCTTGATAATATTTACAATATCATTTGCCGAAACAACGGCGATAAATACAAGTAATACAACAAGCCCTATTGTATTAATCAATGCTTCGTGTTTGATTTTGATTTTGTCTCGCGTAATACCTTGAATGAGCAGAATAAACAACCTGCCGCCGTCAAGCGCCGGAATGGGCAGTAGATTAAAGACACCGATATTAATGGAAATAAATGCAATGATAAACATCACATTTTGTATACCGTATGCTGTTGACTCTGCCACCGCTTTAACTGTACCAATGGGTCCTGACAGCTCCGAAAAACCGATTTGACCGGTACATAAATCGTAAAGACTGATAAACACAAGCCTTGCAAAAGAAACTGTTTGGCGCGCACCGGCAGCGATACTGCCAAAGAAAGTCGGTTTTTGCCCTAAGAGTAAAAAGTCATACTTAATAATGACCTTATTTTTTCCGTAGGCTTCGTCACTTTCTTCGGTGTTAAATTGCACACCGTTAATTACTTTCTTTTCGCCGTCGCGCTTGACGACAAAATCCACAACGCCGTCATCATCGCGCATTAAACCGATTTGAATATCATAATCGGAAATACAGCGCATTTTATTAATGCTGATGATTTCATCGCCGACTTGCAAATAGCGGTTGCTAACAGCATCGTCGGCAAAATTGGCAATGGTTTTTGTGCCGATGAGCGACTGTGTTGAGAGCAGAATCGTTATCATCAAAAAACCGGTAAAAATATTCATCAGCGCACCGGCTGCTATGATAAGAAAGCGCTTACGCTTGGGTGCATTGACAAATGCGCGGCTGTCACTGCTTTCTTCATCTTCCCCTTCCATCGCACAATAACCGCCAATCGGGAATAAACGCAGTGTATATTTAGTTTCTTTTTTGCCGAATTGCAGCAGTTTCGGCCCCATACCGATGGCGAATTCATTCACCTTTACACCGCAAAGCTTTGCTGTGATAAAGTGAGCAAATTCATGCACAAAGATAATCACGCAAAACAGTAATATCGCTAAAACAAACGGCCAAACTTTTTGCACTATCAGTGATATACTCAATGGCGTGAATTCTCCTAACTGTGTTGTAACACAAAATCTCGTGCTGCTCTGTCAGCATCAAAAATATCATCTAATGTAATGGTATCGCACTGCGGGGCGTGTTCCATCGCTTCCCTGACAATAAACGGTATATCATAGTAAGCGATTTTATCGTTTAAAAACAGTGCAACGGCAGCTTCGTTGGCTCCGTTCGCCGCTGCAGGATACACACCGCCGCGGCGAATAGCATCGCGACAAATATCAATACATTGAAATGTCTTATAATCCGGATCATAAAAGGTTAAATGCGGATACTTTTTAAAATCTAACTGCGATACAGGCGATTCGTAGCGCTCGGGATATGTTAAAGCATATTGAATGGGTATACGCATATCCGGCACACCCATTTGCGCAATAATGGAATTGTCTTGAAACTCAATCATAGAGTGCACAATACTTTCTCTGTGCACAACGATGTCAATTTGATCGGGTGTTAAGTCAAACAGCCACTTTGCTTCAATAAACTCCAGCCCTTTATTCATCATTGTAGAGGAGTCGATGGTTACTTTTTGCCCCATACTCCAATTCGGATGATTGAGTGCCTGCGCTTTTGTGACGGTTTTCAGATCATCTAATGACTTACCGAAAAAAGGACCGCCGGAAGCTGTTAATATAATGCGCTTGAGTGCTTCTTTGCGCGGTGATGACTCTAAGCACTGAAAAATCGCGGAATGCTCACTGTCAACCGGCAGAATTTTTACGCTCTTTTCTTTTGCCGCAGCCATCACCAATGCGCCGCCTGCCACCAATGTTTCCTTGTTGGCAAGAGCAATGTTTTTGCCTGCTTCAATCGCTTTCAAAGTCGGGATTAAGCCGACCATTCCGACAACGGATGTCAGAACCGTATCACACTGCTTTTCTTGCGCACAGGCACATAAGCCGTCTAACCCCGCCTCAACCTGAATAGGCGTGTCGGCAAGGCGATTTTTGAGCTCGTTATATTTGGTTTCATCGTAAACCGCGACCAAATTCGGTTGAAATTCACGTGCCTGTTTTTCGAGCAATTCTACATTTTTATACACGCAAAGCGCGGTTACTTGAATCCCGCGCTTTCTGACTACATCTAATGCCTGCGTACCGATTGAACCGGTAGAGCCTAAGATAGATAAATGATTTGTCATGATTTTATCATCACCATTACCTTTAAAATTGCATACAAAATCGGTGTGACATAGAGCACACTGTCAAACCTGTCGAGAACACCGCCGTGCCCCGGGAAGAAATTGCCGAAATCCTTCACGCCGAAATTGCGCTTAATAGTGGATGCTGACAAATCGCCCATAATCGACAGAGTGGCTAAAATCGGAGAAATGATAGCAATCATTCCCCAAGTAAACATTTCGGGTTGATACTCCGGTGTGGCTAACCATTTAAACAGCAAAAAGTAACCGACACTGGCAATATCGCCGATGACAATACCGCCGATATATCCTTCCCATGTTTTTTTGGGGCTGATATTCGGCGCCATTTTATGCTTGCCGAAGGCGCTGCCGATAAAGTAAGCGCCACCGTCAAATGTCCAGCAGACGACCATCGCATAAATAAAGATAAACATGGAGTCGCCTTTGGAAAAGACGGGATAATAGAAATAGAAATCATGAAATATGCCTAAAAGCGAAATGCCCAAAGAAACGCAGATGGTGCCGAAAACCAAAGTAGCAACCTGCTCGAACTTTACGGAAGTATAGTGCTTAATCATGGAATGTAACATAACAAGCACATATAAAATAGTTGCGATTAATAAAACAGTCGTATTTAACGGCACATTTAATTCTTGAGCGGTAAACTCGTGATACATGGCATTGCCGGTAACCAAAAACGGCACCAAACCGGCATATGTAACCGAGCAGCCCTTTAGCATTTTTGATTCAATTTTAATACAATGGGCAAGCTCCAGGACACTTATCACCGCTAAAGCGGCAATAGGTGCCATAAGGAAAATTGATTTAATCTTAGAAAGGATTATTATGCCGATCGCTAAGATAATTGCGATAGCAGCGGTAATAATTCTTTTTTTCATTTACTTCACACCACCAAATCTTCTTTGTCGATTGGAATATTCGCGAATAGCTCTGTCTAAATCTTTTGTGGAAAAATCAGGCCACAGCACTTCATCAAATAAAAACTCGGAATATGCCGCCTGCCAAATCAAAAAGTTAGACAATCTGTACTCACCGCTCGGTCGAATAATTAAATCCGGGTCCGGCTGACCTGCGGTAAATATATTTGCGCTTATCATATCTTCATCAATGTCATCGGGGTGAATACTTCCCTCTTTGACTTTTTGCGCAATATTGCGGCAAGCTGCAGTGATTTCCTGCCTGCCGCCGTAGTTAATTGCCATATTCACAACAGCGCCGGTATGGTCAGCAGACACACTTTCGACCTTTTCCATTAAATCCACTAATTCCGGGTTTAAAACCGAGCGGTCACCGATAAAGCGCATACGCATATCGGTTTCCTGAAACCTCTCCAGAGCTTCTTCAAGATAGTCTTTGAGTAAATCCATAATCGCATTGACTTCATCTTGCGAGCGCTTCCAGTTTTCGGTTGAGAAAGCATAAAAAGTCATATAGCGAATACCGATTTTATTCATATAATCGATAATCGTGCGCATATTGTTGGCGCCTTTTTTATGCCCCGCGGTGCGCGGTAATCCTCTTTTTTTCGCCCACCTGCCGTTACCGTCCATAATAATTGCAATATGCTGCGGCAGTTCGGCAGGTAAAGGCGCTTCTTTCTTAAAAATACCCATATTATACAGACATTATCTCTTCTTTTTTATCTTTCACAATTTGGTCGCACTTCTTGATGTATTCATCCGTAATGTCTTGGATTTCTTCCTCACCGTCATCAAAATCATCTTCGGTGATTTCGCTGTTCTTCTTCATCTTTTTGAGTGCATCCATCGAATCATGGCGAACAGCGCGCACGGCGATTTTTGCTTCTTCACCTCTTTTAGAAATGTCCTTGGAAATTTCTTTTCTTCTTTCCTCGGTCAGTTTCGGGAAAATAAGGCGAATGCACTTACCATCATTCTGCGGGTTGATGCCGATATCGGACTCATTAATAGCGTGCTCAATCGCTTTTAATGTAGTAATATCCCACGGCGTAATAATCAAATTGGTGGCTTCAGATACACTCACCTGTGCCATCTGATTAATTTGTGTGGGTACGCCATAGTAATCCACATTTACTTTGTTGAGCACAGCAGGGTTAGCGCGACCGGCTCTGATAGTTGCAAAGTCGTTATTAATGCTTACAATGCATTTATCCATTCTTTCTCTGGTTTTTTCAAATAATTGTTCCATAATATTACCTTTCTGCTCTATAAAGCTAATGTATATTGAAATAGTTTTTGCACATAATCAGTCAGCAACTAACGTGCCGATGGGTTTATCGTTAATTGCATCAATAATGCTGTTTTCTTCTTCAAGATTAAAAACAAGGATGGGCATATGATTATCCTTACACAAAGCAAATGCAGTGCTGTCCATTACATTGATATTCTTTTCAAGCACTTCTTGCGGTGTGATTCTATCATATTTGACAGCATCCGAGAATTTGTTCGGGTCTTTGTCATAAACACCGTCAACATTTGTTGCTTTCATTAAAATGTCGGCACCAATTTCAATGGATCTGAGTGCTGCGCCGGTATCGGTAGAGAAAAACGGATTGCCGGTACCGCAGCCGAAAATAATCACTTTCCCATTTTCCAAATTTTTGATTGCCTTATTATAATAATATGTTTCGGCAAAGGTTTTCATCTCTGCAGCAGTTTCTACGACTGCAGGAACACCCAAGCGGTCAAGACCATCGGAAAGAGCGATAGCATTCATAACAGTAGCGAGCATACCGATGTGGTCAGCTTTCACACGACCCATATCACCGCTTGTTCTGCCTCTCCAGAAATTGCCGCCGCCGACAACAACGCCGACATCGACACCTGCATCTCTGCAAGCTTTAATGGACTGGCAAACTTCCATAATCATATCATCATCTAAACCGAACCCTTTGCTACCTGCCAAAACTTCACCGGAAATTTTGAGCAAAATTCTTTTGTACTTCATGCTTTTTTCCTCACAATTATCTATATTTTTATACATTTATAGCATTTTAACAATTTTATCATATATACCCGTAAATTACAATATATAGATATATTTTTGTAAGGTATCACAAAATTTAGAGCATTTTATAAGCACAAGGCTAAATATTCAGGCTCAAAAATAAGAAAAAAGCGCTCGTGCAACACACGAACGCTTTTCAACTGATTATTTTGAATTACTCACCTTTTACCATGCTGGCGATTTCATCGGCAAAGTTTTCTTCTTTCTTTTCGATGCCTTCACCCTTTGCATAGCGAATAAAGCCTGTGACCTCAATCTCGCCGCCAAGCTCTTTAGCAACGCTTGCCACATAACCGGCAACATCGCCTTTGAACAGGTCGGAACGAACAAATTCTTGTTCTAACAAGCAAATCTCTTTGATCTGCTTTGCAAATCTGCCGTTGACAAGACCGGTGAAAATCTTGTTATCCACAATATCAGCCTTATGAGAAACAGCGATATCGGCAAGTGTTTGCAATGCTTCTTTAGAAATGAAGTTAACAAAGTTCTTTCTCTGTTTATTATCGAGACCTTGGTAGATTTCGATATCTTCATCGCTCCATTTTTTCTCATCAATCGCCTCTTTAATGAGGTCATTGAGAATCGGTACGGGAAGAGACTCGGGCTTATGAAGAGCACTGTCAACAGTAATGGACTTAATTTTTTCCAATTCCTCTGCGGGAATGCTGTCTTTGCTCAAATATTCGGGGCTCATCGCAGCGACCTGCATGGCGATGTTTTTACCCATTGCAACGAATTCGGGCTTTGCAGCAATTTCATCGCTTGTGTCAAATTGCACCACAACGCCCACAGC
The DNA here is from genome assembly GCA_017432485.1 of Clostridia bacterium. GTDB lineage: Bacteria > Bacillota > Clostridia > Oscillospirales > Acutalibacteraceae > RUG714. The sequence continues at coordinate 2,706 of JAFRJB010000053.1, read as the reverse complement.
ACCGCCTGCGTGGATGTAAGAAATCATCAAACCGTCAATAATTTCAAAACGGCGAACCTTCATATTCTCTTTGATTTCCTGAATGAGCTCGGTCAATTTGTCGGTGACAGTGATGCCTGCTTCTGCAAGAGTCTCGCCCATCAAAGCATCTACATCGGAAGGTTTCTTTTCAAGAATGGTCTTAGCAACATCATCACAGAAATCCTTGAACTTTTGGTTCTTGGCAACGAAATCGGTTTCGCTGTTGACTTCAACGATAACGCCTTGCTTGGCATCTTCGTCATAATAAGTGACAACTGCACCGTCGGCAGCAACTCTGCTTGCCTTTTTAGCAACCATAGCAGCGCCTTTTTCTTTTAAAATATCAATCGCTTTTGCAATATCGCCGGCAGCTTCGGTGAGCGCTTTTTTGCACTCCATCATGCCAACGCCGGTTTTTTCGCGTAATTCTTTAACTTCTTTAGCTGTAATAGCCATTTTTCATTCCTCCTGTTATGATTACTCAGCGTCTTCTGCTTTCTCTTCGGTATTTTCAGCGTTGTCAGCAGCACCTTCGGAAGCTTCTTCAGCCGCCTCGTCAGCACCCTGTCTGCCTTCGATAATCGCATCAGCCATAGCGCCTGCTAAGAGCTTCACGGCACGAATAGCGTCATCATTACCGGGGATGACATAATCAATTTCATCAGGATCACAGTTGGTATCAACAATAGCAACAATCGGAATACCGAGTTTCTTGGCTTCTGCAACCGCAATTCTCTCTTTGCGCGGATCAGCAATAAACATGGCCTGCGGAATTCTCTTCATCTCGGTAATACCGCCCAAGAATTTCTGAAGTTTTTCAATCTCAAGGTTAAGCTTGATTACTTCTTTTTTGGGAAGCATATCAAATGTACCGTCTTCTCTCATGGTTTCGAGCTGAGCCAAACGACCGACTCTGCGGCGAATGGTTTTAAAGTTAGTGAGCATACCGCCAAGCCAACGGGCGTTAACATATGGCATACCGCATCTTTCAGCTTCTTCCTTGATGGAATCTTGTGCTTGCTTTTTGGTACCTACAAAGATCATTTCGCCGCCGTTTTCCGAAAGCTCCTTCACGAAAGCATACGCTTCGTCGAGCTTCTTAACGGTTTTCTGCAAATCGATAATGTAGATTCCGTTTCTTTCCGTGAAGATGTACTCAGCCATCTTGGGGTTCCATCTTCTTGTCTGATGTCCGAAATGGACGCCTGCTTCAAGCAGTTGTTTCATTGATACTACCGGCATTTTTATTTCCTCCTTTTGTTTTTTCCACCGCAGTGCTCAACTCCTGCAGGACACTGTTTAGTGCACACCTGCAAAATCCTACTGCGTGCGTATTGCCTAAATATCAGCCGTAATATATTAACATATAAGATAATAAAATGCAAGCATAAATTACCTCAGTTCCAAATTTTATCCAAAAAGCTCTTTTCGGGCACACAATGTTTTAACTCTCCGCAACATTCCACAAGCACAGCATCCTTACCGATAATGCGAATATGCCCCCAATCAATTTTGATACGATCAAATTTGCCAAAGAGTGCATTCCCTTTCATTTTGACCGAAACAATCAAAGCAGAAACGCAGGCGCTTTTGGTATCGATTTCCACATCACACAAATTACCTATCTTCTCCCCCGATGCCACATCAATCACTGCTTTTTCCATTAATTCCATCATCGAACAATTCATTATAAATCACCTCATTCCATTATATTCACTGCGATGAATGATATGAACGCGAACAGGCAATACTGTTAGCGGAGTGATATGTATGAATTATAATAAAGTTGAGATTTGCGGCATCAACACCGCCAATCTTAAAGTGCTCAAAGAAAGCGAGAAAACCCGGCTGTTTCATCGTATTAAAGCCGGTGACAAAACAGCAAGAGAAAAACTCATCAACGGTAATTTAAAGCTGGTGCTCAGTGTGATACAGCGCTTTTCGGGCCGCGGAGAAAATATGGATGACCTCTTTCAGATCGGTTGTATCGGTCTTATCAAAGCAATTGATAATTTCAATGTGGATTTAAACTACAAATTTTCAACCTATGCCGTTGCCATGATTATCGGCGAAGTGCGCCGCTACTTGCGCGATAATAACCCCCTGAGAGTCAGCCGCTCATTACGCGATACAGCTTACAAAGCCATGCAGACAAAAGAGGCACTGCAAAACAAGCTCAACAGAGAGCCGACCATCGAAGAAATCGCCGCAAAAATGCAGGTTGCCAAAGAAGACGTTGTCATTGCCTTGGAAGCGATTGTAGAACCGATTTCCATTTACGAGCCGGTTTATTCAGAAGGCGGCGATACAATATATGTCTGCGACCAAATCGGCGACAAAAACAGTGATGCATCCTGGGTAAATATACTCAATTTTAAAGAACAACTAAAAGCGCTGCCGCCGCGGGAAAAGCAAATCATTCGACTTCGTTTTTTGCAAGGCAAAACTCAAACCGAAGTGGCTGAGGAAATCGGTATCTCACAAGCGCAGGTTTCCCGCCTGGAGAAAAGCGCCTTAAAAAGAGTGAAAGAATAGAGGTCACACAAGGGGCACCCTCAATAAGGAGGAATAGCTCAAAATCGCCTCTTTTTCGCTATAATTGCAGCAAAAAACTGCCAACTGGCGTCAGCCAAGTTGGCAGTTTTTGACTTTATTCTAACAAAAAATAGGCTGATTTTGAGTGCT
>JAFRJB010000052.1 GCA_017432485.1 Clostridia bacterium | reverse complement strand
GAATGCGGAATTAAAGGTGGCAAGGCTACGCCTTGCATTTTAATGTTTCTTCACTGCGACTAGAATAACTAAAAAACACAAAAAATCTAATAACTATAGGAAAATTGTGTTTAATAATTCCAGATATAGAGCGAAGCGGAATGGGTGAGGGTGTCCCTCCCAATAATTCCGAACTCCGATTCCGAATTCCGAATTGCAGAGCAAAACTCGTTTTGCTCTGTGCGACAAATCCTTATTTGTCGCAATAAAGAAACGGCACCTTGTGCCGTTTCTTTATTCTATATCATCTTTAAATGATGAAAATTTATCTTTATAGTCATTCTCTCTGGGTTCTTCCGCTTTCTGTGCAGCTGCCAGGCGCACTTTTTGGCGCTTTAAGCGCTGCTTTTTGCGATACAGGCGGTAGATGTATATGCCAAGCCCTACAACTGCGAGAGCGATAATAATCAGAGAAATCGGGTTGGTCAATAAGCCGCCCATAAAATCGGTGATGTATTTGATGACAGAGGAGTGCACATCTTTGTAGGCAACCAGGTTGATTTCCATAATTTCCTCTTTGGCGTGAATAACCTTGGCTTTACACACAAAATCACCTTTTTTTACCGGTGCTTTAAGGTATTCGGGCATATCTACCGGCTCAATGATGAGCGTGGATTCATCCACATTTTTGGGCACAAGGCTCGTAATGGTCTTTTCAGGCACTAAGCTGACATAGTCGGTCTCGCCGGAATACTTCACCGGCACTTCCGCCACAATGCTCGTTTCGGTGGAAACGGCTTTCATTTTGAAGTTGGAAAACGCCCAGCGGAACAGCCGCCGTGCATCTACCAAGGCGGAGGTATATTCCGTGCCGTCAATCGTCGTTTTTTTGCCGCCCATAACAATGCAGACATAGCTCATACCGTCTTTTTGCGCGGTGGCGCTCACACAGTAGCCGGCTGCCTCGGTGGCTCCGGATTTGACACCTGTTGCGTATTCATACGCATATTTATTATAGGTAGCAGTTGGAATGAGCTCACAGTCATTAAAGAAGGTGTATTCCTTGTGCGTTTTATTCTTCGCCGCCGTGTAAGAAACGTTTTTGACCGTTTGAGCAAAAACGGGCAGTGTCATCGCATATTTGGTAATTGTCGCCATATCCCGTGCTGTAGTGTATTGCCCCTCGGCATCCAGCCCGGTAGGGTTTAAAAAGAAGGTGTCTTTTAAACCCAACTTCTTGACCTTTTCATTCATTTTGTTGACAAAGGCGTTGATACTTCCGCCAACCTGTACGGCAATGACATTAGCGGCATCGTTGGCGCTGGTGAGTATCATCATATTGACCAGGTCGAGCATCGTGTAGACTTCGCCTTCCTTCACGCCGAAATAAGTGGAAAATGTGCCGTCGAGTGCGTGTACACCCGCGTGAGAGCAGGTGACATTGACCTTAGAAATATCTTCGGCACTTTCGATTGCCAAAATTGCCGTCATAATTTTGGTGAGCGTGCAGGGTTGGGTTCTGACTTTGGAATCTTTTTCATAAAGAATCAGGTCGTCATCCTGCAAATTCATAATGACGGCTTTTTCGCTGAGGAGCTTTTCATCCGGAGTATAGGCAAAGCATTGAGGTGCTGCTGCTACGGCAATTAGTATTATTAAAAGAAGACTTAAGAATTTTTTCATAGACTTCGTGTCCTTTTCGTGTTATATTATATAGTATAGCAATAAAAACAGAAAAATAAAATGTTTTTTTGCATTTGGAGGAAAAAAGTTGATTTATATTACCGGGGATACCCATGGCGATATGGAAAGGTTCAATGATAAGGCATTGAAAAAACTGACTGCCGATGATATAATAATTGTCTGCGGTGATTTCGGCTTTATCTGGCAGGGCGGTGATAAAGAGCGCAAATTGCTCAAACAGCTCGCCAAAAAGAAATATACCATCGCTTTTATCGACGGCTCTCATGAAAACTTCGGCAGGCTGCGTTCTTTTGCGCAAGAGCAGTGGAACGGCGGCACTATTCACCGCATTGCCGGCAATATTATTCACTTAATGCGCGGGCAATACTACACCATTGAAGGTAAAACTATTTTTACTATGGGCGGCGGAGAAAATGAAGAAAACGAGCTCTCCGGTGAAGATGTGTGGGCAGGCGGTTCTTTGCCCGATAGGAGCGAATTGGTGATGGGCGCCGCCAATATCGATATTCACGGCGGCAAAGTCGATGTTATCCTTTCGCACGAACCGTCTTCTAAAATTAAGTCCATTTTATCCGACCAGGATATGCTCGGCACAATGGCTAATATTAATGCGTTAAATGCATTTTTGGAGCAGCTTTCACAAAATGTGGAGTATAAAAAGTGGTATTTCGGTTATTTCCATATTGATAAGCGCATTACCGCAAAAATCACGGCGGTCTATAGGGAAATACTGCCGCTGGAATTATCATAATAAGAGTAGGGAATTTATGAAAAAACTGATTACTACATTATTTATTATCATTATTGCTTGTTCTGCTTTGCTGCCGAGCGCGGCTGCAGCAGCAAACAGCGCACCGCAACTTTTGGAAACCTCTTGCCTGGAAAATGAAGGGGCTGTGGTTTGCCTGGTGCAGTTTAAAAGCGTTGCGGGTAAAAAATACCGCGTCTATCGCAGGGCGCCGCATAGCGGCAAATACACCGCTCTGGGCGATATCAAGGCGAAGGGCAAAACCACGCAGTTTAAAGATAAAACAGCCAAAAAAGGGTCTATTTATTTTTATACGGTGCGTACGATTATCGGTAAAAAGAATTTGAGCGCTTTCGAAAAAAAAGGCATTAAGGCGCTTTGCGTTGACTGTGCGCCCACCATAAGCCTGACAACGATGAGTGCAAAAATTCGCTTCACCGCTACGCCGGAAGCAACCTCTTACTTTATTTACAGAAAATTCGGTAACGAAGCGTTTAAACAAATCGGCACAGTGACTGCAGCGCAGGCAAAAGTTTCCCCGCAATTTACGGATACATACTATCAGTCGCTCAAAAGCGCTGCGGAAAAAGAATATTTGATTTCCGATACCTTTGTTGACCCGACTGCTAATCCGTTCCGCTATGAAGTGAGGGCGATTAACAAAGCCGGCAAGCAGATTGCCAGAGGTTACTACAGCAAAACCGGCACTTGTGTGGTAGGCACACCTGCTTTGTCGCGAGTGAATATAAAAGGGAAGAATGCTGAAATTATTTGGGCGGGCGTTCCGGTCGCAAAAAGCTATAATATTTACGCTAAAGTCGACAAAACTGCCGCGTGGACAAAGTTGGCGGTGGTGACCCATAACAGCTCCGATGAAACACAGCGCAAGAATATTGTGCTGTCCAAAAATTATGCGTATTTTACGGTGCGAGCTTTTGCGCAGTCTCACGGCAAGTTGATTTCCGGTAATTATGAAAAAGATTTTTCTATTACCAACCGTAACTATAGCAATAAAAAAGCTCTCTTTTTGGGCGACAGTATTGCCAGAGGCAGACCATATAAAGGGCAGTCGCTACTGCAGTTTTCTTACCCGATTCGTGTGCAGCAACTTTTGGGAATTCAGTGCGACAATATTGCCATTACCGCTACCACAATTACCGAAGCAACCGGTGAGACAGAGCGGCAATCTGTCTTAACCGATGAACTCGAGCCGATGTTTGAAGGGCGCCAACCGCTTACGCCGGCATCGTATTTAATCGGCACCACTTTAAGCCCGCTGTGGCAGTATGATTATATTGTGCTGCAGGGCGGCACCAACGACTATGGGCTTGGTGTGCCGCTTGGCGCAGCCGATAGCAGTGATACGCGAACCTTTAACGGTGCGCTCAATCGCTTTAAAGAAATAATCAATATCACCAACGATATACGCGCCGAGAACGGATTGAAACCTATAAAGGTAGTTGTGCTTGACATCACGTTTTCCTACCGATTCGGCTTGCAATACACGGCCATTAATAACCGCTTCACTACACCGAACAAACTCGGCTTAAACGCACTGGCTTATAATCAGGTTTTGCATGACAACCTATCGAACAGCGGTTTAGATGTCGCATTTGTCGAGAGCCACGAGGTTTTGAATGAAGAAAACTGCCTATATGAAAGTGCCGATAATCTGCACTTTACCAAACTCGGCTATGGGCAACTCGGCAAGTTAGTAGCCGAAGTGATGAAGTAATCAAGCGCAACGAAGCTTGTAAAAAACTAACAAATACAATAAAAAAAGCAGTTGCATGATGCAACTGCTTTTTGGCTTTTTTTGCTATTTTTTCATTTTTTTGTCGACCGCTTTAATATATCTTTTGAGGATCATATTGACGCATTGGGAGAACGAGCGGTCTTCCATTTCGGAGATTTCTTTAATTCTTTCTATGACTTGCGCATCAAGAGTGATGCTCACTTTTTCTTTTGCCATTTTTATTTCCTCTCATCTCATTTTTTTCGGGTTTCATATATTATCGCACAAAATAAGAAAAAATGCTATACTTTTTTTGAAAAATTACACACCTTTTTCTTTTCTGCCCTGCATAAACTGCTCATAAGTCTCAAAATAGTAGAATTTTTCAAACTTATCGCTGAAGAAAAAGTAGTACTTGTGGCTGTCGGGATTGAGCGCCGCTTCCATTGCGCTTTCGCTTGGTGAGCAAATCGGACCGGTAGGAAGACCGGTGCAGGAGTAAGTAGAGTAGGCTTTCCAAATGCTTTCGGGATAGCCCTGCTCTTCAAGCATATCGGCGTAGTGCACAGTCGGGTCGGAACCGAGCGTGGGCGTGTTTTGCGCTTCGGGGTGGTTGAGCCTGTTCCAGAATACAGCGGAAACCTTGCTCATTTCGGCAGGGGTGCCGCCGCTTTCTTTTTCGATAATAGATGCCATTGTTAAAACATCATCAATACTGAGATTTTTTTGTTCGCACTGCGCGCGAAAACTTTCATCTAAGCGCAAGCCCGTTGCCTGCAGCATCATATCGACTATATCGTGTGCGCTTGTGCCGTCATCTATTTCGTAAGTTGCAGGGAAGAGGTAACCCTCTAAGCGGTAGGGGCGCTTGTCAGCATTGTCGATGGAACTGAGAAAATTGTAATCATAGTTGTCGCCGAGTGCCGCAATAAAATCTTTGGCGGTGCAGGCACCGCTTTTTTCTAAAATTTCGGCAATTTGGTAGGCATTTTTACCTTCCGGAATGGTGACACTTAAATTGGTTTTGTCGGGATGTTTGAGTTTTTGCGCCAACTCTTTATAGCTCATATTAGCATTAAGATTATAAATGCCGCTTTGGTATTCATAAGTGCTGCCGTTTTCCTGCTGCATATAGTTTTTGAACAGGTTGACACTGGTGATAACGCCTTCTTGATACAGGCAGTACGGCACATCATTTTTATTATCATCATTAATTTTAAAAGTCACGGCTTTATCTTCTTGGGCGATGCCGTATTTATCAAACAAATATGGTCTGTACACCAAAAACGCTGCCATTAGCGCCAAAAGGATGACAACAATAATGATAATTTTGCTTTTTTTTGTCTTATTTTTCTTTTTTTCGAACATATATATTATAATACTCCACATTTTTTAGGAACATCATTATAGCACACGGTATTTAGCGAGTAAAGAAACATAAAAGTTAAAAAAAGTTAAAACTTTATTACAAAGACAGTTGTCAAAGCTTCATAGATATGATAAAATGACACATAGAGAGAAAAAAGGCGCCGGCAGGCACCGGTTTCTTTCAATAAACGCCCGGTGTTTTGCTGTCTCGGCAGGCCGCTTTTTCGGGCGAAGCCAATGAGGAAATATGAAAGAGTTTATCCAAAAAATCGGAAAGAAAAAACTGATTATCATCGGTGCCGTTGCACTGGCGGTCATTGCCGCTGCGGTGGTCTTGGTGATTGTGTTTAGCAACAGAGGTCTCAAAACGGTTGAAAATGTAGTAGACCAAAATTACCTGAAGGTGGCAGAGAAAACCGATGCTGCCGTCGGAGATTTCGATAAAGCGCTCGGCGAGTTCGAAAAGAGTGAGAGCGCTGATGAAACAATTTACACCAAAGGCGATGAAACCGTTAAGATTAAAACCGATGCAAACGGCAAGGTCATTTACTTGAGCTATAATAAGGAATTGAGTGACGATGTGCAGGTGAAAATCGGCAAATTTAATGAGTCTATGATAAAAATCGGCGACAGCCGAGAGGCAGTTCTTAAAAGCTTTGCCAATCAAGATTACACTTACTACCTCAAAACCACCAATAAAGAGGGGAAAGACCTGCAGATTTATTATTACGGTTGGACCGGAACCGAAGCGGCGGTTGAGTTTGTGTTCACGGATGGGAAACTTACGTACTATACTATTAATTCCGATGATTATGCCGCAAAATCCGATGCACCGGATGTAGAAGATATCTCATGAAAAAAGAGCCTTGGAAAAAGGTGAGTGCCTGTAACGAAGTTTGGTTTTTGCGTTGTTTTTTCATCCGCCTAAGTGATATAATTCCTCTTGAATACGGCAAGTATGCAAGAAAAATTATCTCCCTTATTCGAATAAAACTACTTAGCAAAAACTGCTG
>JAFRJB010000051.1 GCA_017432485.1 Clostridia bacterium | reverse complement strand
GTCGGCTATGCTAAGTTATTTTATTCGGATAAGTGAGAAAAAATTCTTTGCATACTTGCCGTATTCAAGGGATTTTTTATCGCTTAGGCGGATGAAAGAACAACGCAAAAACCTGTCCCTCTTTATTTAGGGTGCCCCAAGGTAGCCTTTTTGTGATTTGGAACATCGGCACTATGTGCCGGTCGATATGTGCTACGCACTAGATATACCGCAAGCGGTTCGATATATTGCCTATGGCAATGCGATATGTTTGCTGATGCAAACAAGAGCGGGAGGGCTCTGCCCTCACCCGATTTGATAATGCGGAGTTCGGAATGCGGAATTAGAGGTGGCGTTGCTTTGCAACGCATTTTAAAGGCCGGTTCGGTTTTCCGAACCGGCTACAACTGAACACTGAAAACTGAAAACTGAACACTGAACACTGTATTGACGATAGATGTAATTAATGCTATAATACTTCAGTATATATATTGGAAAAGTGCCCTAATTGGAGGATGTTTTTAGAAAATGAAACTGAGTATTATTTACTGTATAGAACACGAAGAGTTTGAGGCAAGTGCGCTCTCGTACCTTTCGCAGCTGCCGCTTGCGGATGCGCAGTTTTTGGCGATTGACCGCGTGTGCAGCGAGCAAACAGCACAGACACTCGCTTCGCTCAAAGCGCGCTTTGGGGCGGTGGAGATTTTTAAAGAGCCGGAACTGAGCCTTGCGGCAATTTATAATCGCTACTATGAGAAAGCGCAGGGTGAGATTATCAACTTTACGAATTCTCACCTGACCTTAGACCCCGGTGTAATCGGCAAAATCAGCGCCGCGCTTGCCGGCAAACAGAGCATTGCTGGCTGCTTAAGCCGTGACGGCGGCTCCTACACCCACCCCAAAGTGGTCGATTTTCTCGGCAGCAAAGAAATTGTCCCCTTTAGCGGCAATCCGATGATAGCAGACCTGTTTTTTGCGGGCTATTTCTTCAAAAAGGCTGTTACCGATGCGTTCCGCTTTGATGAAAGCGTGATTGACTACGAGTGCGGCACCTTTTATGTGCTTGATGTGGCGCTGCATGCCGCCGAAAAGTGCGGTGTGGAAGAAATGGTCTTTCTTAAAGAAGCGACCATTCTCTATGATGAAGAGTATGCCCAGCGCGCGATTGACCGCTTCGGTTCCCACGATATTCGCTGGTACACCCAAACCTTTAAAGAGCAGTATATTCCGCTCTTAAAAGCGCAAAAAGAAGAGAAGGGTGAAGTGCCGATGTTCCTGCAGCTGGCAGTATATTACGGCGCGGCGTTTCGCTTCCTAACGAATATGGATGGCAGAAACACCGAGCTTCTTATCGGTGAAGATTTAGAGGAGTTTTTAGACACCGTGTGCGAAGCGCTGCAATTTGTCGATGACAGCGTGCTCACCAGAGACTCTAATTTCTGCCAATACCGCATCACCTACAAAATGGCGTGGCTGTTGTGCGTAGTCAAATACCGCAAAAATCCCGAAGATTTGCACCTGGATTTCGATGTGGCAAACAACCGCGTTTTCGCCGTTATCAACGGCTATACCTACAACATCAGCAGCAATCTGCAGGTCAATGCCATTAATTACACCGACCATGAGTTGACAATGGACATGGCGTATATGTATTCGCAGCTGTTTGATTATTACCCCGACTGCCTGCATGCCTATGTCAACGGCAAAGAAGTGCCCGTAGAGGTTAATCAAATTTACTCTTTAACAAAGTATTTTACCGTGCCGGGCTTTAAGAAGCACACTTTCTACCTCAAAACCAAAATTGACCCGAAAGTGCAGACGATTATTCGCTTCACGCTGGAAATTAAGAATAAAAAATTCTACCTGCCGCTTAGCTTTATCAAGCCGGGCGCCAGGCTGACCAACCAATACCCGCATGCGTATTGGGCGTATAAAGACATTACGATGTTTTATATGCGTGAGCGCTATTTGGTGATTACCCCGCGCTCGAAAGCGGCAAACTTCAAAAAAGAAATTCACTTCTTCTTCGATTTGTTGCGCTATTCGCTGGGCTCTTTCAAAATCAAGATGCCGCTCATTCGCTTCCTTTACTGGCTGCTTTACCCGATTTACGGGCACAGGCGCATTTGGCTGTATTTTGATAAGCTCTATAAAGGCGGCGACAACGGTGAGTATGCCGTCACTTACGCGAGCAAACAAAAAGACCACATTCACCACTACTATGTGCTCAATGCCGATTCCTACGACTTTAAGCGCGTGCGCAAAAAGGGCATTAAGATGCTCAAGTTTAACTCTCTGCGCCACAAGCTGATGAGCCTGTATGCCGAAAACATTGTAGCCACCCACCCGGATATTATGTGGTTCTGCGGTTACAGCATCATTTTAGAGCACGGTTTCCGCGATAAATTCAGCGGCAATATTATTTGTATTGCCCACGGCATCACCATTCAAAAGAATGCTGAGGTACAGTGCCGCTCCTATGACAATACGCAGTTCTACACCACCACCTCAAAATATGAAGTAGAGCATATTAAAAAGCCGGCTTACGGTTATCATGATGATGAGATTGCCCTGACCGGTCTTGCGCGCTTTGACGGGCTTAAGAGCAACGATAAAAAGCAAATTCTCATCACCCCGACCTGGCGCAAGAGCTGCTGCGGCACGGGTATGCTCAACGAAGTTAAGGGCTACAACCCGCTCTTTAAAAACTCGGTTTACTTTAAAGTGTATAACTCGCTTATCAATGATGAGCGCTTAATCGCGTGCGCCGAGCAAACCGGCTATAAGCTCATTTTCCTGCTGCACCCCGCGATGAGCTCGCAGATTTGTGACTATGATACCAACGACTATGTCGAGCTCATTCAAGCCAGCGGCGATATGAGTTATGAAAAAATTCTCACCGAGTCGAGCCTGATGGTCACCGACTACTCCGGTGTGCAGTATGACTTTGCTTACCAGCGCAAGCCCTTGGTGTACTACCACCCCTCGGCATTACCGCCGCGCTTTGAAGAGGGTGCGCTCAAGTATGATACGATGGGCTTCGGTCCGATTTGCACCGAAAACGATGAGATTGTCGACACGCTTTGCAAATATATGCAAAACGGCTGCCAAATCGAAGAAGAATACAGGCGCCGTGCCGATGATTTCTTTGCCTTTGATGATTTTAACAACTCCGAGCGCATTTACAATGCGATTACTCGGTTTACCGAGAGAATGAAGAAATAATGCCAAGCCAAAGAGTCAGCCAATGGGATAATGCCAAAGCGATATTGATGCTGCTTGTGGTCGGCGGTCATTTGCTGGAACCGCTTACCGCAGAGGGCTACCCGCTTATTTACAGAAGCATTTTCCTCTTTCTTTACACCTTTCATATGCCGGCATTTATCTTTATTTCCGGTCTGTTTTCCAAAAACACACTCGGCAAAGGGGAGTTTCCGATTCGGAAGCTGCTCCCCTTTGTCGTTCTTTCTTTTTTGCTCAAAGCGTTTTATTTGTGTATAGATACCATCAGAAATAAAGACTTTATGCCAAACAGCATCTTTCAGCTTTCCAACATCGCCTGGTTTTTGTTTGCCCTTTTCATTTTTTACTGCATGATGTATCTGCTCAAATCCTTAAAGGGGAAGTATGTGCTGCTTTTTGCAATGGTTTTTGCGTGTATGGCGGGCTATAACGGGCGCCTTGGTGACTTTTTTGCAGTCGGGCGCATTTTCGTGTTTTTCCCGTTTTTTGCTCTGGGCTACTATACCGACAGAGAGCGCCTGCAGGCGTTTTTGGCAAAGAAAAAAGTCAAAATTGCCGCCGCGGCAGTGCTCGTTCTCTTTGCAGCGGCAGTGATTATTTTTGTCAACCCGCTTTACACATTCCGACCGCTTCTAACCGGCAGAAACCCTTACCAAGAGTTAGGGAATACACTCTACTATTGGGGCGGGCTGCTGCGGCTTGTGTACTACGGTGTGAGCACTGCCGTGATGCTTGCGGTGCTGGCGCTTATTCCGCGGCGCGCGGTTAAGCTTTTTACCTTTATCGGGCAAAATACCCTCTCGATTTATTTTTGGCATTTGCCGCTTGTCGAAGCGCTGTATCTCTTGGGCATTCCCGCTTGGGTGGAGCGTTACCGCTTTGCGCCGGTGGTCATTCTCGCCGCCGCGGCAGCGAGTGTGGCGCTGTGCGCGCTCTTATCCCTGCCGCCGTTCAAAACCTTTGTGAATTTTGTGAAAGGAATGTTCCAAAAGTATGACAGAGAACCCGCAAAGCATTGAAAAAAGGCTGTTTGCGCTGCAAGATAAGCCCTATGCCGCGTTTACGGCAAAGCTCATTCCGAATATTGCAAGCGACAGGGTGATCGGTGTGCGCCTGCCGCAGCTGCGCGCGCTTTCTAAGGAGCTTGCGCGCGAGGATTGCAGCGCGTTTTTAGAGGCGCTGCCGCACCGCTATTTGGAAGAAGATCACCTGCATTCGTTTCTCATTGCCGGCAGTAAAGATTTTGAAACGTGTATCGCGCAAATCGAGCGCTTTTTGCCGTTTGTGGATAACTGGGCGACTTGCGACTCGCTGCGCCCCGCCTGCTTTAAAAAGCACAAAGAAGAGCTGCTGCCTTACATTCAAAAGTGGTTGAAGTCAGACCACCTCTATACTGCGCGCTTTGCCATCGGGATGCTTATGTGCCACTATTTAGATGCCGATTTTAAGCCGGAATATTTGCAGTGGGTGGCAGCAGTAGAGAGTGACGAATACTACTTAAATATGATGCGCGCCTGGTACTTTGCAACTGCGCTTGCCAAGCAGTATGAGAGCACGTTGCCGCTTATAAAAGCGCAAACACTCGATAAGTTCACGCAGAATAAGGCAATTCAAAAAGCGCGCGAAAGCTACCGGGTAGATGCCGCCGCCAAAGAGCAGCTGAAGCAATATAAAATAAACTGATTTTTAAAAAAGTATTGACTTAAAATCTTTATTATGTTATATTATTTGGGCGCCGGAAATTTGCCGGTGCTCGGAAGCCGGAAAATGCTGGTGTAGCTCAGTTGGTAGAGCAGCTGATTTGTAATCAGCAGGTCGGGGGTTCGAGTCCGTCCACCAGCTCCAATTTCACTCAAAAAACTACATATGGGAGAGTTCCCGAGTGGCCAAAGGGAACAGACTGTAAATCTGTCGGTTGTTACCTTCGGTGGTTCGAATCCACCCTCTCCCACCAAAAATCCCGCATGCAAATGCGGGATTTTTACTTCTTACCTATTCCTTCTTCACTCTTACTTAAAAAGTGCGGGATTTTTGGAAAGTAAGAAGTAATAGTGAATAGTGAAGAAGTGTTTTTTTGAAAGGTT
>JAFRJB010000050.1 GCA_017432485.1 Clostridia bacterium | reverse complement strand
TTGGCTTCCGCCAAACAAAGAAAAAGCAGAGGAATTAGCCGAATAGGGCAAGCGAGAGGCTATTAAGGGTCGATTGCTTTTACCCTATGGAGCTGGCGCGCGATTGGCGCGACTGAGGGGTAGAAAAGTCGGTTGAAATCAGTGTAAACTTTTTACTCAAAGACCTCGACAAATCCTTATGTGTAGAAAAACGCCTCGTTGGAAGCCCAACGAGGCGTTTTTATTGCTAAAACTTATTTGCCGAGCATATCCAGTAAGGAACCGGAGTTTGCCATTAACGGCGCAAATAACAAGGAGATAACGGTCATCAACTTGATAAGGATGTTGATAGAAGGACCGGAAGTATCTTTGAAGGGGTCACCGACTGTATCGCCGATAACGGCTGCAGCGTGAGCATCGGAGCCCTTGCCGCCGAAGTGACCGCTTTCGATATACTTCTTCGCATTATCCCAAGCACCGCCGGAGTTAGACATAAAGATTGCCATCAACACACCGGTAACCAAAGCACCTGCGAGCATACCGGTCAGAGCGCTTACGCCAAGGCCGAAGCCGACCAACAGCGGAACCACAACAGCCATGATGCCGGGGATTAACATTTCTTTTAATGCAGCTTTCGTGGAAATCGATACGCAAGAAGTGTAATCGGGTTTCTCGGTGCCTTCCATAATGCCCTTGTGCTCTCTGAACTGGCGGCGCACTTCTTCAATCATCTGAGAAGCAGCTTTACCGACAGAGTTCATAGTAAGAGCGGAGAAGATGAACGGCAGCATACCGCCGATTAAGAGACCAACCACAACCTTGTAATCGAGCACGGAGCTCTTAGCAAGGTCGCCGCTGATGTTTGCCTTCTCTGCGAAGGACATAAACAGTGACAATGCTGTCAGGGCAGCGGAACCGATAGCGAAACCTTTACCCATTGCAGCAGTGGTGTTACCAACACTATCAAGTGTATCGGTAATTTTACGAACGCTTTCATCAAGACCGCTCATTTCGGCAATACCGCCGGCATTGTCGGCGATCGGGCCGTAAGCGTCAACCGCAACGGTGATACCGGTAGTCGAAAGCATACCGACAGCCGCGATAGCGATACCGTAAAGACCGAAGAACACATAAGAAATAACGATTGCAATTGCAATTAAGATAATCGGAAGAACCGTACTCTTCATACCAACTGCCAAACCGGCAATGATGTTGGTTGCAGGACCGGTTTCGGACTCTTTACCGATGTGCTTAACGGATTTGTAAGCATCGGAAGTATAGACCTCGGTGAGAATACCGATAAGGGTACCGACAATAACACCGGAAGCCACAGCAGCAAACGCCTTGAGGTTGCCGAAAGCAAACCAGGAGCCGACGCCTGCAGCGATTAATACCAAAATACTGGAAGTGTAGGTACCGATATTCAGTGCCTTATGCGGATCGCCGCCTTCCTTACCGCGCACGAAGAGCTGACCGATAATAGCGGAAATAATACCGCAGCCTGCGATTAAAAGTGCAAATACAGCAGCATTCTTATAGCCGGAGGTTTTGCCTGCCATAGTCGTGCCGAGGATAATAGCGGAAACGATAGCGCCCACATAGCTCTCGAAGAGGTCAGCGCCCATACCGGCAACGTCACCAACGTTGTCACCTACGTTATCGGCGATAACAGCGGGGTTACGCGGGTCATCTTCGGGGATACCGGCTTCGACTTTACCGACAAGGTCAGCACCGACATCGGCAGCCTTGGTGTAGATACCGCCGCCAACACGCGCAAACAAAGCGATAGAAGAAGCACCCAGAGAGAAACCGGTGAGCAATTCGCCGCTTTTGGTGAATGCATAAATAATAGCTGCGCCTAAGAGGCCGAGACCTACTACGCAAAGACCCATCACGGAGCCGCCTTTGAAAGCGATGGCAAGAGCCTTGTTCATGCCGCCTTCTTTTGCAGCATTGGCAGTGCGCACATTTGCCTTTGTTGCCACATTCATGCCGAAGTAACCGGCAAGAGTGGAGAACAAAGCACCGCAAAGGAAGCAAATCGCGGTTTTCCAACCAAGACCGTAGACACCCTCTTTATCAAAGAAGCCTACAACAGTGATGATAAGGAATACGGCTGCTACAAAGAATACAAGAATTTTGTATTCGGAAAACAGGAATGCCTTTGCACCCTGATTGATAGCAGTTGAAATTTCCTTCATTCTGTCTGTGCCGACAGGTGCCTTGTTGATTTTTGCCGCCTTGATAAAAGCAAGGAACAAAGCAAGAACTGCCGCACAGATTGCAATGTACTGAACGAATTCCATATTATTTCTCCTTTATACAAATTATTAATAACATTATAGCAAAACAAAAAAGTATATGCAATAGCAAAATTAGATGTTTTGAATAAAAAAGC
Organism: Clostridia bacterium; assembly: GCA_017432485.1. GTDB lineage: Bacteria > Bacillota > Clostridia > Oscillospirales > Acutalibacteraceae > RUG714. Next base: position 39,799 of record JAFRJB010000050.1, on the reverse strand, counting down.
GCCGATATTCAACAAATAATCGGCACTGTTTTAGTCAATATGTACAAATTTTGTGTTTTTACAACTCTTTGTAGGCATTTTCAAGGAATTTTTCGTGCACCTCACCGTGAAAGCGATCGGTCAGCGCCGCGCACATTTGCGCGCTATCGGCACTGCGGCAATAAAAGCAAAAGCGCACCTGTTCGCCGTAGTCCACACTTTCTTTAACACAGGCATTCTCTTCCAAAAATCGATTCATCTTATCCACATAAGAATAAGGCACAACTGCTTCAAACACACTGCATTCCGAAACTTCGGTGCTGCCTGCCGCTTCAAGTGCCAGCGCTGCCGCTTTTGAATACGCGCGCACCAAGCCGCCGGTGCCGAGCAAAATGCCGCCAAAGTAGCGCGTAGTCACCACGCACACATCCGAAAAGCCCTGCCCGAGCAAGACATCTAAAGTAGGCATACCTGAAGTGCCGGAGGGTTCACCGTCATCCGAGCAGCGGCTTTCGCCGCTTTTAAGCACATAGGCATACACATTGTGGCGCGCATCCCAATACTCTTTTTTGATTGCGGCAATAAACTGCTCCGCCTCTTCCCTGCTCTCCACGCGGCGAATATGCGCAATAAACTTGGAGCGCTCCACCACATGGGTTGCTTCGGTATTCTGTTTGATGGTTTTGTAATCTTTCATTTTCACTTTTAGCTGCCGGCAGTCGGCAGTCCGCAATCAGCCTATCAAATTTACACTGTGCAATACTGCATACGAATTGTAAAAAATAAAGCAGGTAAAACACCTGCTCTTATTTTTTGATTATTTCTGTGATAAACCGAAACGCTTGTTGAATCTGTCTACACGACCGCCGGTATCCACCAGTTTTTGCTTACCGGTGAAGAACGGGTGGCAATTAGAGCAAATATCTACAGACATATTACCTGCAGTAGATTTGGTCTTAATCACGTTACCGCAAGCACATCTGATTTCCGCCTCTTTATACTCGGGATGAATTCCAGATTTCATTGATTTTCACCTCTTTCAAACTAAACATAGAAAAATAACAATGGAATAATACCACAGGTGCAAAGAAAAATCAAGTATTTTTTAATTTTTATTTGCCCATTTCCAGCGAATCATTTTATTTTTCTTATCAATGACTGTATTTGCTTTTAAATACAGTGCCATGACAACAATATCTACAATCACGGTTTTGCCGATAATGAGCACGCTCACAAAACCGACCATACCGTCAAAAATCACGGCAAGAATAAGCAGCACCCACAGCACCAAAGTCGCAATCAAATAGCCGCACAAAAATTTTTCAATATTCTTGCGAAAGCCGTTGTACTTCGGGGTGCCGGCAGTGGCATCTTTGACATTTAAGAGAAACAGGCGCTGGATGAAAGAGTAGCCTTTTTTGATATTGTCAAGCTCCTCTTTGGTTTTGCCTGCGCTGTGCAAAGAAACAATGGCACTTCTTAACACAAAGATAGTCCAACAGCTGGATATAATCAGTATAATTAATAATGCTAATTGCATCTCTTCACACCTTTCCCCTCAAAACTTTCGCCGCAACAAACGCTGCCGCGAGCAAACAGTATAGCACACTTTAAACTATTTGTCAAAATTTCACCACAATATCTTCATTCAAACTAAAGCTATAGAGGTGGCACTGCCTGACTGTAACGCCCCAAATGCTTTCGAGCGCGCGCTTGTAGAGTTCGATTTGCTTAGCGTAGCGCGCGGTCAATTCGGCAGCGGTTTTCACCCTGTCGGTCTTGTAGTCGACAATGTGCGCCGCACCGTCTTCCATAAAGGCGGCATCTATCTTTCCGTCTACAAATACTTGCTCATTTTGAAACTCTTGCGGCAAATCGCTGTCAAAAAAGCCGGCGTTTTCCAAATAGGAGATTTCGTATTCCTTAACGAGTGTCTGTGCCCCCGCCATACGCGCAGCGAGCTCACTCTCAAAGAAAGCGGTAATTGCCTTTTTGTCGAGCACAGCCGCCTGCTCGGGGCTCAAAAAGCCTTTTGCCAGCATATATGCCTTCTCGCTTTCAAAGTCAAACTGCGCAAAATCTCTGACCTTTTCCATAAAGCGGTGCGTAGCAGTGCCGCGCTGTGCCGCGTTAAATTGCTCGGCGCGCATAAACGCAGGCGGTTCAAAAGCAAACTCCGGTGCTGTTCCTAAATCTTCTGCCACGGAAGAGGGCGTTTTTTTGCTTTCAATGCGCTGCGCACCCGCATACTTGTAGCGGAAGGCAAAGCGCTGTAAAAGCGCCTGTTTGAGCGCATCATCCGCCTTGGCGGTATGTTCCGGTGCCGCCGCTTCTCCACTCTGCGGGTAATACTCCGGCAAAAGCACCTGCAATTTACCGCTCTCGGCGCTATCGATACAGAATACGTTCGTCTCGGTTGCCGCGCGCATTACGCCCGCTCCGGGGTGCATGAGTGCACAGGCACACAGCCAATATAAATAGTTATTATTTGCGCGCAACCACCCGCGACGGATTTCTCCGCCGTCACTTGCTGCGGTCTGCGCAATGTAACTGAGAGCATCTTCGCGCGGGGTCAAGCCGCTCTTTTTGACTTTCCCGCTAAAGGTGCCGATCATGATTAACTGCGCTTTGGCTCTGGTCAGCGCCACATAAAGCGTGCGAATTTCCTCTGCCATATCCTCGCGCAAGTTGGCAAGGCTTACCGCACTGTAGGAAAGCGTTTGGTAGCGCGCGTTATCCTCCGGGTACTTCGGCTTAATGCCGAAACCGAGCTTGCGGTTAAGCACGATATTGCTGCCGTAGTGGTTATTGTTGCTGTTGGTATAAGCGGCAATCACCACAGGGAATTCCAAGCCTTTGGAAGCGTGAACACTCATAATTTTCACCTTGCTGCCGCTTTCGGGCACATAGGCACAGGTAATGTCGGTGCGCTTAGCTTTAACCTTTTCCAAAAAGCGCACCAAACCGGTCAGCGAGTAGTATCCGCCCGCCGCATAGTTTTCCACGAGCGAAACAAACTTAAATAAATTCGCTTTTTTGACTTCACCGTTTTCGGCGGCGCACATAATTTCCGGCAAAGAGGTTTGGGCGTATAACTGCCGCAAAAATTCCGCCGGCTCGAGTGTTGCCGCCATCGTGCGGTAGGTTTCAAGCTGTGCCATAAAGGCGCGGCACTTGGTGTTGCCCGCTTCGGCAAGGGCTTTCAGGGCTGTATAAAACCCGCCGCCGCGCTTTTGAATGCGCATAAGCGCCAATTCCTCTGCAGTGAACGCAAAGAGTTCGGAATACATCACAGCCAGCAAATCCACATCGCGCAGCGGGTTATCAATCGCTCTGAGTAAACTCATCACCAGCATGATTTCGGGCGCATCAAACAAATTGTCGCCTGCCACACTCGCGCAGGGAATGCCCTGTGCCGCCAGTGCTTCTTCGAGCTCGGCGATGTGTGTTTTGCTTCTGACTAAGATGCAGTAATCGCCGTAATCGGTGGCGCGGTATTCATCGCCGATTTTTAGCACTTCGCCGCTTTCAACCCGCGCGCGGATGAGCGACGCGATATACTGCGCTTCATAGGCATGTTTTTTGACCGGCTCGCAGTCTTCGCGCTCCACATTATCGAGCAGGTGCAGCTGCACATCTGCCGCATCAGCATCGCTTTTTTTCTCTTCGTGCACTAAGTATTCATCTTGATTATAATTGACATCACCGAGCGATTCGCTCATGATTTTTTTGAAAATGAAGTTGACAAAATCCGTAATCGGTTTTTCCGAGCGGAAATTGTTTTTAAGCAAAATATAGCCGCTCTCGCGCCCCTCTTCATAGGGCGGCAGTTCCTTGCGCTTGCCGATGAAAATCTCCGGCATCGCCTGGCGGAAGCGATAAATTGACTGCTTGACATCGCCGACGACAAAGAGGTTATTATCGGAGATAGTTCTGAAAATTAAATCCTGCACATCGTTGGTATCTTGAAATTCATCAACCAAAATTGCCTGATATTTTTTGCGGTATTCCAGCGCCGCCGGTGTGGGCTTGCCGCCCTGCCGCAGCACCTGCAGGCAAAGGTAAGCAATATCCGAAAATTCAAAGCTCTGGCGCTCCAATTTCTTGGCAAATAAAGCCGTTTCATAGGCTTCAAAAAGAGCCTGCAGCTGCTTTGCAATCGGATAAATAAAGGCATTGTCTTTTAAGAAGCCCGCCTCATCTTCCACCACGCAGCCGAACGCGCCTACCAGAGTGTTTTTCGCCGCATCGCGGTAAACTTTTGCCTGCGCTTTGAGGTCGGTATCTATCCCCTTGCGCACACCCGGGTAGCGCGCGAAGCCGCCAGATAAGAAGCCGACTAACTTGTCCCACTCCCCTGCGCGCACGATTTGCAGCGCTCTTTCGATGAGTTCTTTTTCCCCGATAATACAGGGGGCAATCGCTTCACAGGTCGGTGCATCCTGCTCTAAAATGCGCAGTGCTGTATTGGCATAATCCAGCGCCAAGAGCAGTTTCTCTTCCATATCCTCTAAAATGAGTTTGCCCCAAGCGCTCCCGCTCACACCGGTGGTGCGGAACTGCTCTGTTTTTTCGCGCATCCAATCAAATCGGTCCGTAAAAGCGGAAGTATACAGATGCAGCCCCTCAATGACTGCATAAATATTGGTATCGTTTTTGCCGCTTGTGAACACATCCATCAGCGCTTTAAAATCCGCATCGCCGCTGTCATAGAAGGTGTCGAGCACTTCATCGAGCACTTCGGCAGAGAGCACGGCAAATTCCGTGGCATCCATGTTTTGGTAGTTCATGGCAATGTTGATATCCGCCAAGTGCTGGAAGTTATTCTTCACCACATCTGCACAAAACGCATCTATGGTGGTGATTTGCGCCTTATCCAGCAACAGCTGTTGGCGCTGAAAACGCTTGTTGTGCGGATCGGCAAGCAGTTTTTCGGCAATCGCCTTGGCGATTTTTTCTTTCATCTGCGCCGCCGCACTGCGCGTAAAGGTCACAATGAGCATGCGGTCAATATCGCTGCCCTTTTCGAGCAGTTCCATCACGCGCTGCACAAGCACCGCCGTTTTACCGGAACCGGCAGCGGCGGAAACCAAAATATTTCCCTGCGCTTCAATCGCCAGGCGCTGGGCTTTGGTCCACTTGATCTCACTCATGCTCTTCACCGCCTTCCAATGCCTGCAGGGCTTCTTCAAACTTCGGAATACTCACTTCGTTGCGCTTGCCGCGGTTGGAACACACCGCTTTAAAATCGCAGTAGTCGCATGCCGAGAAAGACCCTGTTGTGTAGGGCATATCATCAATTTTGCCGCTGTGCAAAGCGTTACCCATCTCGGCAATGAGAGAATCGAGCTTGCCGCGTATCTTCTCCATTTGCTCTTGTGTGACAATACTGCCTTTAAACTCACCGTTTTTATCGCAGGTAACGGGAATAAACTTCCCGGTCGGTTCGTGCTCCATGCCGTAAATAACGGTTTCATCATTTAAGAGCATACCGTTCATCTGATAGCGCTCGCCCTTCTTTTTAGCAAGGCTTTTTTCATCGGTATGAGAAGCATCAATCGTCTTGTCCTTTGCTTCGATATATAAGAGCCCTGCCGGCACACTGCCGCGGTAGCGCTCGCCTTGGTCGGCAGAGAGCGACAAGAGGTAAATGAGCATTTGCGCATTGATGCCGTGCAGCACTTCCCCTAAGCTGAAAGACTTAGAGCCGGTTTTGTAATCAATAATTCTAAAATACTTTTTCTCATCGGTTTCCATCATATCCACGCGATCAACCGTGCCTTTTAAGCGCACTTTACCCTTTTCGAGCGGCACATCGTAGGCACCGGCAGCATCACTGCCGACTCTCAGCTCGAAATCTACCGGGTCAAAATCGCTCTGGCGCATTTCCGCCGCCATCTGTTCTAAGGTAGCAATAATGATGTTGCGGTTTTTGGAAACAATGTAGCGGAACCTGCCGGTCATAAACTCTTCCGGCAAATTCAGTTCTTCTAAATACTGCTCCACATAGCGGTCGGTATACTCGCGCAGCTGCCGCGCATCCAGCGCGATAATTCCCTGCTTACCCATATCACGCACCATGTGCTCGAGCACATAGTGAATGAGGGTGCCGCCGGTGCGCGCATCCAGCGCCGCTTTGTCAACGGGTTTGGCGCGCAAACCGTATTTGCAAAAATACATAAACGGGCATTTCGAGTAATTTTCCAGCTGTGTGGGCGAAATTGCCATCACTTCACCGAAAAGCTTGAGCGCCGTATCGGCATCGGCAATGCGCTTGGGCGCTTCCTCGGCATTTTGGTCAATTAAGCGCGTTTTATCGCCGTAGGTATCACTTTCGCTGTAGATTTCATACAGCGTTTGGCGCAAGGGGCTGTCTTCCTGCCATAACCTTGTTAAGACATCAAAACCCTGCGCTTCGCTGAGAATATCTTTCGCTGTCACAGCGGCTTCCTGCACCTGCACCTGCGGCAGAATACTTTGAATTTGCGCAATTAAAGAAGACGCGCTCAGGTTGTCGCCATCCAAATTGCTGCTGTTATATGAAAGGTATAAATACTCGCTCGGAGCAAGCGCCGCGCAATAAGCATAAAAGCGCTCGCCCGTGCTCATTGTTTTAAAGTTTGAGCCGAGTTCCACCCCGCCGCGCAGTAAGTTCATGCGCTCCGCATCGCTGAGAATGCCCCCATCGGTAAAGCCTTTGGGAAATTGCCCTTCATTGACACCGAGCAGAAATGCCGCCTTGGGCAAATCCGTGCGAATTCTTTCGGCAGAGCCGACTAATATTTCATCTAAACGCTGCGGCAGCACACCGATTGTGGCATTTGCCGCCGCTAAATCGAGCACGGTCAAAAAGTCTTTGGCACTAAGCACTTCGCTGCCGCGAGTCGCGACCAGCTGCTCCAGGCAGTGCATGAGCAGCGCCCACACTTCGTTTTGCTCTTTGAGAATATCGGCAGGCTGTTCCTGCGCTTCGCACAAATGCTTTAAATGGCGCGGGGCTTCCACCGCTTCGAGCAGTTCATAAAGCGCGGTTGCTGTTTCTTCAACGGTTGCACCACTGATTTTCTTTGCAAACTGCAACAGCGGAATAAGCAGTTTGCGCCTTGTGACATTAATGCGCTCCAAAAGGGCTGCATCTTCGTCTTCAAAACGCTCGGTAAAGCCTTGCGGATTATAAGAAAAATCGCCGCTCCACTTTCTCTTGCCGTTGATGTTCCAAACAATGCAGTAATTCTCAAAGTCGGAAATCTCCTCGGTCGGCACTCCGACCGCCGCGCTTTTGATGCACGCCATTACATCTTCCAGGCGGAAGTTGTCGGCACAGCACTTGAGCGCATAATGGCAGAAGAGCATGAGCGGTTCGTGCATCACGTCACGCCGCGCATCTTTAAAAAACGGTATCTCCAGCGCCGCAAACGAGCGCTTGAGATACGGAATATATTTTTCTTCATCGCGCACAATCACCGCGATATCGCGGTAGCGGTAATCGCGCTGCATAATGAGCTTTTTGATTTGCAGCGCGGCGTTGTCGCACTCGCGCTGCAAATTGACACATTCATAGATTGCCACATTTTCACAAGGCTTGTCTAAACTCTCGGCGCCGGGGGTGTAGATACCGCGGCTGAGGTACTGAAACGCCTCGCTCATGGCACTCAAATCATCAAAGCACTTTGTCTTGACATCTACCCCGATTTGCCGCGCCGTGTCAATAAGTTTAAGTGCGGTCTTTTTGACCGATTCAAACTTGTCGCCTTCACTTTGCCCAAGTTGCAAATTATCGGTGCAAAGGGTGATGTAAGTATCTTTACTCTGTTTGATGATTTTGCCGATAATATCTAATTTTTGCTTGTCAAAAAAACCGAAGCCGTCAATTGCCACGGTGTAGCCCTCGAAGAAGGCTTCGTGCTCTAAAATGGCATTGACATCGGTAAGAATATCATCGGGATTAAGGTAGGTTTCTTCAACCAATGCATCAAAGCGGCGGGTAATCTCGGTAATCTCCGCAATCTTCTTTTGCAGCACCGCACTGCCCGACTGCGCCGCCGCGGCTTCAAGGTCCTCAAACTTGGTTTTGGAAAACTTCATCTCGGTCGAGAAGTTGAGCATCCCCGCAATAAAGTCGGGGCGATTGGCTTGCTTTTTATAATATTCAAGCTGCTCACTGCTCTGCTCAATCGCCTTGCTCATTAAAACCGCCTTGCCCGCATTATCGAGCAGCTGCGGTTTGACTCCGCCGTAGGTTTCGGTAATCAGGCGGGCGAGGTTATTAAACCAAATAACCTTGATTTTTGAGCCTTTTTGCACGCCGAAATCCTCCAGCACACTGCGCTCGGTGATGAAGGAATGTTGGTCGGGCACAAGAATCATCAGTTTTTCATCCGATTCTAATTTTTGCGCAAACAGTTCTTTTATGTACCCGGACTTACCGCTGCCGGCAAGCCCGTAATCAATCTCTAACATGCTTTTTTTCTACAGACCTCTTAGTCAATATATTTCTCAAACGCACTCAGTTCGAGCCCGTCAAAGGGTTTGACCACTTCGTAAATCTTCTTAACAATATTTTTTACACCGCCTGCCACATTGCTCTCGACATTGAGCGGCAGTACCGGGTCGTGCACGGAAAGGCGCAGCACAAACCAGCCGTCGCAATCCGCTTGGGCGAAATTGACACGCACACCCTCGCGCGAATCATCGGCAAGCAGCCAATCCTCGTGAGCGGCGGCATACGCCTCAATGCTGTCAATCACCGACTGCCCGTAGGCTTTAAAGTCGGGTTTCAATATATCCATACGCAGCTCTGCCGCTTCCACCGGCTGGCGCATGCCGGCAATAATGGAGTTAAGAGTTTTGCCTTCTTTGGCAAGAAGCATCATTTCAATGACAATTTTGGTAATCAGGTAAGCGCCGTCATCCAAAAAGTAATTTTCTCTAAAGGCGATGTGCCCTGCCGTTTCGCCTGCAAGCGGTGTATCAATCCCCTCTTTGTTGAGGCGAATGGCTTCATTAATCACATTTTTATAGCCGCGCACAAAGCGGTGATGGTGGCAGCCCATATCTTTTTCGATAAACTCTTTAAAGCCATCGGAAGTGATGGAGTCGGTCACAATCGTTTTGCCGCTTTCGCCGCCGGCGGCAATGTAGGCGGCAATCGCCAAGAGGTTGTTTTTGTTGAGTTCTTCGCCGTTGGCATCCACTGCACCGCCTCTGTCCACATCGGTATCAAAGATAATGCCGAGGTCAGCGTGGTTGGCGACCGTAGCGCTGCAAATCGAGCACATGGCTTCTTCATTTTCGGGGTTTGGAATGTGGTTCGGGAACATACCGTCGGGCTCCAGAAATTGGCTGCCGCTTGTATCTGCACCCAAGGGCGCGAGCACTTCGCTTGCGTAGAAGCCGCCTACACCGTTGCCGGCATCCACAATAATTTTTTTGCCTGCCAGCGGGTGGTCATAATCGGCGGCGTTCACACCTTTTTTGATAGTATCCCTAAGTATTTCGGCATAGCGCGGCATAAAGTCATAATTTTCGACCGTGCCGCACTTGCTGTCGTCATAATTCTTTTTGTCGGCATCGCTCAGAATTTTAACAATGTCGCTGCCTTCCGCACCGCCTTCACGCGTGAAAAACTTCAAGCCGTTTCTAAAATACGGGTGGTGCGAAGCGGTAATCTGAATCGCACCGTCTGCACAGAGTTCTACCGTGCTCATAAACATTGCAGGGGTAGAGGCTAAATCAAAATACAGCGCTTTCACACCGCAGTTTTTGAGCGCTTTCAGTACCGCAGCGGCAATTCTGTGAGCCGAAATGCGCGAGTCGTGGCCGACTGTGATACACACATCCTCGGCTTTTTTGCCGGTTTTTGCGCTTACAAATGCCGCAAATGCCGCAGCAATATCATAGACCGCTTCATCGGTCAGCTCCACCGGTTTGCCCAGGTATTCAACCGCGATACCTCTGACATCGGTGCCGCTTTTTAAAAAATCATACTTTCCCATCGTTTTACCCCTGTAACGCTTTAAAGCGCGCATAAAGCCCGTCTAAATAGCGGTACATCCCTTTCATTAATTGTATTTGCTGCTTCATATCATCCACAAAAGCCGGTGTCGCGGCGCGCGCCACGCCCGCTTCGGTGTAAATGAAGTATAATTCTTTGAGATTATAGATTTTCTGCAACGCTTCCGGCAGTTCCTCCGTGCCGGGTTTCGGGCGCTTGTAGCACTCCCCGAGCACTTGGTAGCCCGCTTCGAGCAGCGGCACAAATGCTTCTAAAAACGGTGTTGCATTTTCGCGCAAATCCGCCCTGAAAAACGCCATAAAGGAAGGCGAAGCGCGCCAAAAGCCGATACCGTTATCCACACTGCGCGGCGATACCTCGCACCAAAGCCCCGGTGCCATGTCGCCCTCTTCCATTGCGCGGTGCCAAATTACCCACACATTGGCGCGATAAAGCGTTTTATCCTTTGTAAAGCGGGTATCGCGGCGAATGCGCGAAACCTTTTTGGGGCTTACAAGCATATTTTCATCGAGCGCATATAAATCTTCCGCCAAATCCAGTGTCAGCGCGCCGAACTGTTGCCGCACCCCTTCGTTAATTTCTTTTTTGTGCTCCTCATAAAAGGGCTTATTGTTATTAAAGCGGTTCATTTCCAAGAGTGTGATGCTCTCTTGCGAAATACCCTGAAAGTTATATGCCAATTTCACCCGCCTCCTTCATTTGTTGCAATGCCAGCAAAATGCCGGTTTTGGCAGAGTGATAATTGAGCCCGCCCTGCATCCAAACACAGTAGGGCTCGCGCATCGGTCCGTCTGCCGAAAACTCAATGGAAGCGCCGCTGATAAACGCGCCTGCCGCCATAATCACCTTGTCTTCATAGCCGGGCATATCCCAGGCTTCGGGTACCACATACGAATCAATCGGTGCGCCGCTTTGCACCCCGCGGCAAAAGGCCGCAAGCGCCTTTGCGGTGCCGAGCTGAATGCACTGAATAATATCGTAGCGCTCCTCGCTGCTCGCCGGGCTGACCGTATAGCCCAACTGTTCAAAGACAGCTGCGGCAAACACGGCTGTTTTGAGCGCTTCACCGGTTACATGCGGCGCTGCGAATAGCCCCATAAACATATTGCGGTTTTCATCTAAACCGGCACCGACTTCCGCACCGAGCCCCGGCACAGTCGCGCGGTAAGCGCACAGTTCCACCAACTCTTTTTTGCCTGCTATGTAGCCGCCGGTGCGGGCAATGCCGCCGCCGGGGTTTTTAATGAGCGAGCCTGCCATCAAATCCGCACCCGCCTCGGTGGGTGTTTTAAAATCGGTAAACTCGCCGTAGCAGTTATCCACAAACACTATCGCTTTACTCAAGCGATGTGTTAACTCCGCAATTTTGGCAATCTCATCGGTTGTCAGTGTCGGGCGGGCATCGTAGCCGCGCGAGCGCTGCACATAGACCATCTTGACATTTTCCATTTCTTTGAGCGCTGTTTCCATCGCCTCAAAATCGAGCCTGCCCTCTTTGAGCGCCACTTCTTCATAGTGCACACCGAAGTCTTTAAGCGAGCCCATTCCCTCACCGTGGATGCCGATGACCGGCTGAATGGTGTCGTAGGGCGTACCGCTGACACACAGCAGCGTATCGCCCGGGCGCAAAATCCCGAACAGCGCCACACCGAGGGTGTGGGTGCCGCAGGTAAAGTGGTGGCGCACCAGTGCCGCTTCGGCGCCGAGCGCCGCCGCAAAGGTTTTGTCGAGCGCCTCTCTGCCGACATCACCGTAACCGTAGCCGGTGGAGCCGAGCAAATGCTGCTCACCGATGCGGTTTTGAATAAAGGCTTTCAAGACCTTGTTTTGGTTGTACTCCGTCACCTGCTCGATGCGCGCAAACTGCGGCGCACAGGCTTCTTCCGCCCGCTTTGCAAGGGCAAGGATACTCTCATCAATTTCAAAAAATGCGTGGCTCATTCCATCTCTCCAAAAGCGGCGATTAATTTTTTGACCAGTGCCGCTGCGTTTTTCATATCTTCCGTGTTTGCGGTGCTCACTGCCGAGTGAATGTAGCGCGTCGGCAGCGAAAGCGCCAATACTCTTGCGCCCTCACCCGCAGGCTGAATGGCACCGGCATCGTTACCGCCGGCAATGCGGGTTTTGGTCTGCGCGGCAATGCCGTTTTGCTCGGCAACGCGCATGGCTGTTTTGTAAAGCTCTCGGTCATAGACCGTTGCTCTATCCATAAAGGAAAGCACCGCGCCGCTGCCTAAACAGCATACCTTATCTGCCCCGCTGACATCACATACATCATTGGCAGTAGTGCTCTCAATCACCAGCGCAATATCGGGTTTTACACGGTTTGCCGCTGCGCCTGCACCTTTTAAGCCGATTTCTTCCATGGTGCAAAAGCACAGGGTGACATCGTAAGGCATATCGCTCTTTAAAATGTCTAAGAGCACGGCACAGCCGAAGCGATCATCGAGCGCCTTAGCTTTCAAAAAGCCTTCGCCGAAGGGCACCACTTCACTTTCAAACACCGCCGTATCGCCTTGCCGCACATACTGCGCAGCCTCCGCCTTATCTTTGGCGCCGATGTCAATATACATTTCATCTTCTTTGGGCATCACGCTGTCATCTTCTGTCAGGTGCACCGGTGCTGTGCCAATGACACCTAAAAGCCCATTGATGCGCACGCGTTTGCCTAAGAGCGCTTTCGGGTCAATCCCGCCGACGGTGGCAAAAGAAAGCGCACCATCGTCTTGAATGTAAGTGACAATCAAACCCACTTCATCCATATGGGCGCTGAGCATCAGCTTTTGGCGCGGGGCGCTTTTGCCCTTTTTCTCTACAATGAGGTTGCCAAGGTTGTCTACCGTATAGGGCACATCACCCAACTGAGAAATGATGTAATCTCTGACTGCCGCCTCGGCACCCGAAGTGCCATTCAGAAGGCAAAGGTTTTCTAAATATTTCATCATTTGCCCTCCTTGCTCAAAATGTAGTGCGCAATCAGCTGCGCGCACTGCTCTAAATCGTTAAGATTGGCAATTTCCACCGGCGTGTGCATATTGCGAATGGGCGGTGAAACCATTGCCGTTTTGGTGCCGTATTTTGCAGCGGCAATGCCATCGGCATTTGTGCCGGTTTTGCCGCTCATCACTTCAATTCTATAGTCAATGTTATGTTTCTCGGCGCAGGCAATGAGCCCGTCGGTCATCTCTTTGCAAAGAATCGGCGCCACACCGATAAACGCACCGCCTCCCAAAGGCATGGTGCTGTTTTGGCGCTTATCCGCCACTTCCTTTTGAGAAGCAAAAGACACATCAATGGCAATCGCTTCGTCAGCCTCGCAGGCAAAAGAAGCGTTATCGGCACCCTTGCCGCCCACTTCTTCACCGACCGAGAAAACAGCACTGACAGCGGCAGTAGAGCCCGCTGTTTTTAAAATCTCCATGGTTCTAAAAATAATCGCCATACCGGCTCTGTCGTCAAGCGCGGTAGCCGTCACATTCTCGCCCAACAGTTCACCGAAATAAGGCTTGTAGACCACCTTGTCGCCAAGCGAGACTTTTTTAAGCAAAGCTTCGCGCGAAAGCCCGGTATCCATCGCCATATCTTCAAACTTAGGCGCTTTTTTCTGCTCGCTTTCTTCGACTAAGTGCGGCGGTTTGGTGCTCACAATGCCATAGAGCGGCTCGGTACCGAGCACTAACATTTCGCTGCCCGGCAACACGCGGCGATCCATCCCGCCGACTTTGCCGAACTTCAAAAAGCCGCCTTCTTCAATCGAAGTGACAGCCAAACCGATTTGGTCCATATGCGCATCGAGCAAAAAGTGCGTGCCGCTCCCCTCTTTGGTGCAAATAAAATTGCCGCGCTTGTCCGTTCGGCAAGTGCCGTAGGGTTCCATCAACTCTTTTGCTGTGCGGTATATCTCGCTCTCGGCACCCGCCGGCGCCGCGCATAAGCACAACTTTTTTAAAACTTCTTTCAATTCCATAATCTTCCCTTAACTGAACGCTGAAAACTGAACACTGAACACTACAGGTTGTTCACAACCTGTTTGAAGTGTTGCCCGCGTCTCTCAAAATTCTTATACTTATCAAACGAAGTGGAAGCCGGAGAAAGCGACACAATATCGCCCGCCTGCGCATTCTCGCGCGCGAGCGCCACCGCCTGCTCCATATCCGCCGCGTGCAAAATTTTGATTGCCGCGCTGTCATAGTTTGGCGCGTTTTTGACACTTGCTTCAATCACATCGGCAGTCTCGCCCATGACAATAAGCACTTTGACCTTTTCATTGACCACCGGACCCAACTTGTCATAGACCAAGCCTTTATTTTTGCCGCCGGCAATGAGAATAACTTTTTCTTCTCTTGCATTCAGCCCTGCAATCGTTCTGTCGGGAGAAGAAGCAATCGAGTCGTTATAATACTCCACACCGTCAACCTCGCGCACAAATTCCATGCGGTGCTCTACCCCGCCAAAGCTGCGCGCCACGGCAAGCACACTGGCGGTATCTGCCAAGCCCCAAGTGGCGGCAATGGCGGTTAAGTAATTTTCCACATTGTGGTCGCCAATCAGGCGAATATCGGCGCGGGTCATAATGAAGTGCTCCTGCGCACCGTCGTTATAATAGATTTTACCGCTTTGCATGTCCCAGAAAGAGCCCACCTGCGGCATCTGCTGTTTGGAGAACCACACCAGCTGCCCTTTGACAGCAGGCGCGTATTCCTCGCGGGTAACTTCGTTATCTAAATTGAGAATGGTTTTCGAGTCTTCTTTTTGGTAGATAATCAGGTTTTTCTTGGCATCTTTATACTCTTGGTAATCCTTGTGCACATTTAAGTGGTTGGGCTGTACATTGGTCACCACCGTAATGTCGCCCGCCTGCTTCATCGAAAGCAGTTGGAAAGAGGAAAGCTCAACTACCGCGATGTCGCCCTCGTCAATTTCATCCACAATCGGGAGCAGCGCTCTGCCGATGTTGCCGCCCTTGTGCACGGTATAACCCTGCTTGGTTAAAATTTCGCTGATTAAAGTGGTAGTAGTCGTTTTACCGTCTGCCCCCGTAATCGCGATAATTTTGCAGGGGCAGAGTTTGAAGAACTCTTCCATTTCGCTGGTGATGTTGGCGCCTGCCGCAATCGCCTGCTGAATTTCGGGGCGGTTGAAGTAGATGCCGGGGGTGCGAAAGACCATATCAAAGCGCTCTAAGTGCTCAAATTGCTGCGCACCGAGTTGGAACGAAATACCGAGCTCTCGAATACCGTCAATATCCTCATCAAACTCATCCATTTCGCGCATATCGCAAAGTGTGACCTCCGCGCCGCACGCCACAAACTTGTGAATTAATTGCTTGTGGCTGACACCGATGCCCAAAAACGCCACTTTCTTGCCCTTTAAATTTTCAAAATACTCTTGAACCTGTTGACTCATGCTGTTGTTCTCCTAAATTTCCATAAAAAATCATAATCATATTTATTATATATTATTTTAATCGCTTTATCAATACACATTGGCGGATTTTCACGCCTCAAACAAAAAAGTTTGGCAGACATATCGCCTGCCAAACCATATAAAAATAATAGATATTATTTCTTGGTCACATTTTCGCCGTAAATCGTGGTCCAGTCATTCTTCATGGAAACAGCGGTGTAGCCGTTTTCCTTGCAACTGGTGAGCATTTTTTCAGCCTTTTTGAGGTTACCGTTTTCGCGCTCGGTATCATCACAGCAAAGCATAAATGCCGCACTCTTGTACGGGTTATCATCAAGCACAAAGTTTGCCATCGCTTCATCGCCCGAACTGTTGCCGAAGCTGAGCACCGGTTGTTCGCCGATTTCCTGCTCAATGGCAGTGACCTTGTTCATCTTCAGGTTTTTGATTAAAAACTTACCGCCGGTGATAACTTCGTCATCTTTGGTGTAGGTGTATTCCAACCCATCCTCGTTCCCTTGGTGGCTGGCAACCAGGCTTTCATCGGAACCAATCATCTGGCTCAGGGGAATGTTCACCATGCCTTCTGCCAAACCGCGGGTAATCAGGCGGTCTGTACCGCTGATGATGTAGACCGTAAAGTCATTTGCCTGCAGGTAGTCCACCACCTGTAACATCGGCTTGTAAAAAGCCTGCCCGTTGGTCATGTTGTTGTAGCTTTCCATCGGCGTGTCGCGGTAGTCTTTAACATACTTGTCAAATTCTTCCGTGGTCATACCTTTAAAAGCGGTTGCCACAGCAGTGCCGTGCTTAATATCCAACCCCTCCGGGTATTCGCCGGTTTCAAAGTAGGTTTTAATTTCGGCGGCTGTTGCTTTTTCTTCTTCGCTCGCCTTATCCTTGTAGTTCGGGTCTTCCATCACGCGGTAGTAAAGGAGCTTGTGGTCAAAGTAGCCCGGGTCGGTTTCGCAGCAAAGCGTACCGTCCATATCAAACACTGCGATGCGCTTTTCTACCGGGATAAAATCTTTAGAACCCTCGGTTGTGACCGCTTTTATGTACTCGGTCAACTCTTTTTTCAGCGGTGCGCTGTCTGTCCACAGAGAGAGGGCATCCGCCTCGGCAGGCTTTTCGGTTGCCTGCGCGGTAGTGCTTGTGCTGTCATCCGGCTTTGTTTTGGAAAACGGTGCCAGGAAGTAAAGGCAAGTCATGGCAACGAGTGCCACTGCCAACACGGCGGATAGTATTTTCCATCCCTTGCCTGCTTTTTGTTGTTCGCTCATCAAATCACCTCGAGAATAATACTTAGTATGTAGCCCACAAAACAAAACGCTTTGTCGCGCCGCATACTCTTGTAAATATTATAATCTCCTGTTATGCTCTTTTCAATAAAAAATTGACAAATATCATTTTTTATCGCAAAAAAGCAGGTGTAAAGTAAAAATACTTTTCACCTGCTTTTTGTTCGTTTTTATGCTTGCTTATCTGCAATTTATCGCAGTTTTAATAAATTCTGCCGTACCCTCACCGTGCTTGTCAATGTTTTCGCGAAAGCGCTCATCTGCCACATACATTTTGCCAAGCCCCGCCAGGATTTCATCCGTGCAGCGGTAATAGTGCGCGGTGATGTAAGCCTGCAGCTTGTCTACCAGTGCCTGCGCCTGCTCCGCCTGCGGCTGCGCGCCGCTTTGTTTGCAGGCAGCAAACGCGCCCATAATGGCATCTAACCCGGCTGCGGCTTGAGCGGTATTGTGGTCGGCTTTGGCGGCATACTCGGCATACGCCTGCGTATCGCCCCACCGTTCTCTGACCTCTTGGGAATATTTCTTATTATCCATAATCTTCCTCATTTAAAACGAATCAATCGCAAATATTTTTGCTTTCTCGTTTGCTTTAGCAAACATATCGAAATTTGCTATTGCAAATTATATCGAATTGCATTAGCAATATATCGAGTGCGCAGCACATATCGACCGGCGCAAAGCGCCGCCATTCCTCATTCCTCTTTCCTCATTGTCATTCTGAGGCTCTGCCGAAGAATCTCCCGGTTTTTACACCTTGTGCTTTCTATGAGATCTTTCGCTTCGCTCAAGATGACAATAAGTCTGTCATTCCGAGCAAAGTCGAGGAATCTTTCTAATCAAGCGCGAATGTGTCGCCATGAATTCCTCATTCCTCACTCCTCATTCCTCATTGTTAAAGCTGTTTCAGTTCCGAAACATCTTTCACGGCAATGCCGTTTTCTTTCAACAGCGCGGCGAAGACACCGTCGCCCGCGGTCAGTTTGCCGCTAAAGCTGCCGTCATAAATTGTGCCGATCCCGCAAGAAGGGCTGCGCGACTGTAAAACCACAAGCTCGGCGCCCGCGGCTTTAACCTTTTCCAGCGCCAAGGCGGCACCGGTGCGAAACGCCGCATCTACCGAGCTGCCGTCGCGCAGGCGCACCACGCCGCCGACTATCTCCGCCGGCTCTCGCGGTACGGGCAGACCGCCCAGCACCTCCGGGCAAAGCGGGAGCACCTCATGCCCCTGCAAAAAATCGGCTAACGCCGCGCTGTAATTATTCCCGCCGTTATATTTGCAATTTTCTCCCAACAGGCAGGCACTGACTGCAATAACCATTGTTTTCCTTTCATTAGCTAACTGTAATAGTTACATTTTACTACCTCCGGCGAAAAAAGTCTATACCGCCCAAATATCAAAGTAATTGTTGACAGATTTTTGTATAAATGGTACAATATTCTAAATATTTTGTTTTTAACATTTATTAAATTAGCTTAAAATGTGATTGAAAATCAATTCATTTTTGCTAATTTGCCCCGGCAAATCCCCCACGGAGGTGAAGCAAGTGCCCAAAAAACGACACCTGATTCAAATATTATCATTACTTGTGCTGCTCTCGCTGCTTGTGAGTGCGGTGGTGCTGCCTGTCGGCGCAGAAGGAAGCCGCAAAAAGATTGTGCGCGTCGGCTGGTATGACGCCACCTACAATACAGTCGATGAAAACGGTAAGCGCACCGGCTATGCCTATGAATACCAAGTCAAGCTCTCCGCCTACAACGGCTGGAGCTATGAGTATGTGCAAGGCAGTTGGGCTGACCTGTTGGATATGCTCAAAACCGGCAAAATTGATTTAATGAGTGATGTTTCCTATACACCGGAGCGCGAAGCGTATATGTCCTTTGCTTCGCTGCCGATGGGTACTGAGGAATATTACCTCTTCACCGCCCCTGGCAATGAGGAAATTTCCGCGACCGACCCTTCCACACTGGTCGGCAAAAAAGTCGGTGTCAACCGCGACAGTATTCAGGCGCAGTTTTATGCCGATTGGGCAAAAGAAAATAAAGTGCAACCCGATGTCATAGAGCTTTCCTGCTCCGAAGAAGAGTCTTTGCAAATGCTTGAAAGCGGCGCTCTTGATGCCTATATCACGGTTGACTCCTTTGTAGACCCCTCGCGCGCCGTGCCGGTGTATAAAATCGGTTCTTCCGACTACTATTTTGCTGTCTCAAAGACCCGCCCCGATTTGCTCGAAGAATTGAATGATGCGATGAGCAAAATTCAAGATGAAAACCGCTACTACAACCTGCAGATGTATGAAAAATACATCCGCAAATCCGGTGCTAATGCCTACCTTTCCTCCAAAGAAACCGAGTGGCTCAAAAGCCACGGCAAAATCCGCATCGGCTACCAAGATAATTACCTGGCGTTCTGCGCTAAAGATAAAAAGAGCGGCGAGCTTGTCGGCGTTCTCGGTGACTATTTGAAATTGGCAGACGATTATTTCTCCAACGCTCACATCGAGCTTGAAGCGATCGCCTACCCCACTGCCGAGGAAGCGATGAAAGCGCTCGAGCTCGGCAAAATTGACTGTATGTTCCCCGCCAACCTGAGTGCGTATGAAGCGGAAACGCGCGGCATTGTTATGACGCCCTCTCTTTTAGATACGGAGATGTATGCCGTTGTGCGCGCCAAAGACCCGAATATTTTTGAAAAAGACAAAAAGGTTGTTGTCGCGGTCAATGAAGGCAATGTGAATTACGAAGCCTTTCTTGCCGCGCATTACCCTGACTGGGAGAAAGCCTATTTTTCGACTTCGGAAGACTGCATCAATGCCGTTGCCAAAGGCAAGGCGGACTGCTTAATTATCAGCAACTACCGCTACAACAACATTGCAAGGCTTTGCGAAAAGAACCGCCTGACTACGTTTTCTATCGGTGTAGAGTTAGAATATTGCTTTGCGGTGGAAAAAGGGCAAACCACGCTCTATTCCATTCTCTCTAAAGTTATCAGCATGGTGCCGGATTCCGCCATAAACGCTTCGCTCTCTCAAAACCTGACCGAGGAAGCAAAAATGACCTTTTCCGATTTTCTCGAAGACCACCTTGGCATTGTGATGATTATCGCTCTGCTGATCTTTTTAGTCTTCTTGGCACTGCTGCTGCAAAATATGCGCGCAGTCAAAAAAGCGAAAAAGCTTATTCAGGCAACGGAAACCGATGACTTGACCGGGCTTTACACCCGCAAGTATTTCTTCCAATACGCCAACCGCCTGTATCGCGAGCACCCCCACAACCCGATGGATGCCATTGTCTTGAACTTAGAGCAATTCCACTCTATCAATGAAATCCACGGCAGAAAGCTGGGTGACCAGGTGCTGCGCGTGCTCGGCAATGAAATTCGCGACATATCTCAAGAAAAGGGCGGTATTGCCGGGCGCTTTGAAGCGGACAGGTTCAATATCTACTGCCGCCCCTGCGAAGACTACAAGCAGATTTTCGACCACCTGCAAACCGTGCTTGACGGTATTGCCTCAAACCTCAACCTGCGCCTGCGCATGGGTGTGATGCCCTGGCAGGAGAATATGGATTTAGAGGCACTGTTTGACCGCGCCCGCACAGCGTGTAATATGGCGCGCGGGCACTACAAAGAGCACTTGATTATTTATGATGAGCGCGTCAGCGAGCGCGAGAGCTTTGAGCAGCGCTTAATCAATGACTTCCGCCACGCGCTGGAAACAAAAGAGTTTGAAATCTTCTACCAACCGAAATACAATATCAAAGTTGACCCGCCGCAGCTCTACAGCACCGAAGCATTGGTGCGCTGGAATCATCCGGAGCTTGGCGTCGTTTCCCCGGGCGACTTTATTCCGCTCTTTGAAAGAAACGGGCAAATCGGTCTGTTAGATAAATATGTGTGGTCACAGGCGGCGCGGCAGGTTGCCGAGTGGAAAGAAACCTACGGCATTACCCTCCCCGTTTCCGTCAACATCTCGCGCGTAGATGTATTTGACCCGCAGCTTGAGCAAACACTTGAAAACATCTTAAGCGAAAACCATTTAGACCACCAATCCTTTAAACTTGAGATTACCGAGTCCGCTTATACCGAAAGCGCCGACCAGGTAATTGAAGTGGTGGAAAGCCTGCGCCAAAAAGGCTTCCAGGTGGAAATGGATGACTTCGGCACCGGATACTCCTCACTGAGTATGCTTTCCTCTATGCCGATTGATGCGCTGAAGATGGATATGCAGTTTATTCGCGACATCGACTATGATGAAAAGAATCGGCAAATGGTCACAGTCATTATGGATATCGCCAAGACCTTGAAACTGCCTGTGATTGCCGAAGGTGTGGAAACACAGTCGCAGTTAGAGCTGCTCAAGAGCATGGGCTTCTCGCTGGTGCAGGGCTATTACTTCTCTCGCCCGCTCCCCGCAGAAGACTTTGCCAAGAGATTTTTCGAAGAAAACCAAAAGGGAGAAAACTAACCAAAAACAAAAAACCCCGAGGGCGGTCACCGACCGCCCTCGGGGTTTCGTTATACAAAAGCAATAAAAGCCACCCGCCGCAGGTGACTTTTATTTATGTAAGAGAGGTGGTGTAAAATTAGAAAATTAAGAAAGGAAGTTTACAAAATGAATTGTACAAAGAAAGGAATTTAATAAATACTACAAGAGGAAAACCTATAGCTGCTGCTCGCGGCGAAACAGCTGCTATATTGTTACCTTATCTACTTGTTTCTCGACTACCGGTGGTGCTCAAGTGAATTTCAAGCATCTCCTGTAACTGTGGCTACAGTATAGCAAAAAAGAGCACATATTTCAATAGAGCAAAATACCGTTTTTAGTATTTTGCTCACTTGTTTTGGCGATTTATTTTTTTACGGTTTTATTACTGTTTACCTCAAGAGTTAACGATATCTTATTCGTTGTCTTTTATAGTATTATGTGATATAATAAATGCAGTTTTTTTACAGGTGGTGTCTTAATGAAAATACTGCATACTTCCGACTGGCATCTGGGTCGACTGAATGTCAACCGCCCGATGTTTGAGGACCAGCAATACTTTATTGATGCAATTTGCGATATCATTGTTCACGAGGAAATTTCCGCCGTGTTAATTGCCGGGGATATATATGACCGGTCTATTGCTTCGCCCGAAGCGATAAAACTCTATGATTACGCAATGAACAGAATTGCAGGCGAGCTCGGTGTAAAGGTGCTGATGGTGGCGGGCAATCACGACAGCGCTGTCAGGCTTGCCACAAACAGTGAGTTGCTGAAAAACAGCGGCTTATACATCGCGGGCGCATTGTCCGAGAGCATTGACTGCGTTGAGCTGGAGAATACGCAGGTATTCTTCTTCCCGTGGTTCACTTCCGATAAGGTGAAGACCCTCTTCCCCGATGATGCTCAGAGTATTAAGTCGCTCACAGATGCGTATGAATACATCGTTAACAAAGCGAAAGAGCAGTTTAAAAGCGGCATGAAGCATATTGCGCTTTCACATGCCTTTATAGTTGGTGCAGAAACCTCCACAAGTGACCGCTCGGCAGAGGTAGGCTTCGCTTCGGCAGTAAGCGCCAAGGTTTTTGAGGGGTTTGATTATGTAGCACTGGGGCATATCCACAAGCCTCAAGACATTGCGCCCAATGCAAGGTACTGCGGTACACCGATGCCGTATGCCTTTGGTAAGGAAGAAGATCAGGTAAAAAGCGTTACCGTTATCGATACAGACAATATGGCTGTTTCGCAGTTACCGCTGCCGCAGCTTCATCTGAGAAAAACGCTCAGAGGAACTTTTGACGAAATACTCAAAGCCGATTACCCTAATGAGATTAAAAATGCATATTTAAGGCTGGAAATAACCGATTCGTGCCTCGGGCTGGAAATGCTTGAAATGCTCAGAGATATTTACCCCAACGCGACCGAATTCAAAGGCAATGAATATGATGACGGAGATTCAAATATCAGCCTTTCGATAGAAGATCTTGAGAAACTTGAAAGCAATCCGGAAGAAATCTTTAAACAGTTCTGCATAGAGCAGATGAATGCAGCGCCTGACGAGCACAAACTCGAGCTGTTTCAAAATGCCTATGAAGAGTATGAGAAGGGAGATGAAGAATAATGAAGCCTCTTAAACTTGAATTTCAGGCTTTCGGTCCCTATATCAACCACGAAGTCATTGATTTTGAAGGATTAACCGACAAGAAACTCTTTTTGATTTGCGGCGAAACGGGCAGCGGCAAAACGATGATTCTTGATGCTATGACCTTTGCCCTTTACGGTAAAGAAAAATCCGATGCGCGCTCCGACCTGGATGAATTAAGGTGCACGCAGGCCGCATTCGGCGAGGATACCTTTGTGCGCTTCACCTTCTCAAACAATGGCGAAAAATATCTTTTTGAAAGAAAGCTGGTTTGCAAAAGCAAAAATTTCAGCAAACAGCAGAATGTTTTTAAGATAGATGAAGCCGGCAATATGCAGGTTGTTTTTGAAAACTGCAAAGATGCCGATATAAACTCATATGCCGAGGAAGTCATCGGGCTGACACGCGATCAGTTCAGGCAAATCATTATTCTTCCGCAGGGCAAATTTGAGAGCTTTTTGCTTGCAAAATCCGATGATAAGCAGGAAATTCTCTCAAATATCTTTGATGTTAAAAAGTGGAAATCCATTTCGGATTTATTCTTTAAAAATGCTGATGAAGAGCTTAAACGCGTAAATGGTTACCAAACAACGATTAACAACCGTATCGAGGTATACGATTGCGAAACGGCAGATGCTTTTTACGCGCAGGTTGAGGGTGCAATTCAGCAAAGAGAAGCCCTCAAAGAAGCCTATCAAAAGGCAGGTTACAAAAAGAAACTTGAAAACGCGGAAAAAGAAAAAGAAACCGCAAAGCAGTTTGCCAATCTTCACACTAAAGAAAGCGAGCTGAAAGCGCTCGAACAAAAAAAGAGCGAAATAGAGGCTTCCGATAAAAAGCTTAAGCTTTCGCAAAAAGCGCAGAATGTGAAACCCTTTGCCGATGCCTATGCTTCAGCAAACAGAGAATTGAGCGAAAGGTGCAAGAAGGCGGAAGAAGCCGCAACCGCACTTGAAGCAGCAAAAAAAGCTAAAGATACAGCCGAAAAAGAGCTGAAAGCCCACCAGGAAAAGAAAGCGGCGTTTGACAAAAAAGCGCAGGAAAAAGCAGTTTTGGAATCGAAAGAACCCATATATCTTCAGATTGATTCCGTTAAGAAAAAATGCGAAGCAGCAAAAGCTGATTTCGAAGCGGTAACCAAAAACTGCGATAAGCAGGCAGAAAAACATACTAAAGCAAGAGAAGCTCTCGAAACGCAGATAAAGCTTTATAACGAGAGCAGCAGCAAGTATTTGGCGATGTTTAATCTGTATAATGACGGTATCAGTGGCGAGCTTGCAAGCAGTCTTGAGGATAATGAGCCCTGCCCCATATGCGGCAGTTTAAGCCACCCCAATCCGGCTAAAAAGTTGGAGAGTGCGCCAACGCGCAACGAGTTGGATGAAGCAAAAAACCAGCTCGACAAATTACATGAAGCGTGGAACACCGCAGAACAAAATGAAGCCAAAGAAAAAGAAGCGCTTAAAGAAAAAGAAAAAAAGTTAAACGAATGCAGCACTGCGTTTGAACTTGCGAAAAAAGATGTTGAAAATACCAACAAAAATCAGGTTGAAGGCATCGACAGTCACAGCGCACTGATCGATAAAATTGCTGCGCTCAAAACTGCTATAGATGAGTATGAGCAAAAGACACAGGCGCTCTCACAGGGCTTTGACAGCGCAAAAGCAGAGTATCAAAAATGCACTGCCAATGTAAATACTGCTAAATCTGAGGTAGCCGATGCCCAAAAAGCATTAAAAACTGCCGAACAGAAGCTGAAAACCGCCCTTGATTCAAACAGTTTTGAAACACTTGAAACTGCTAAACAAGCGATGCTTACTGCCGATGAGCAAGAGGAAATCCGGCAGAATATTTCGGATTACAAAGCCGCTGTCTCTCAAACCAAAAAGGATATTGGCGAACTGAAAAATGCCCTTGAAGGCAAGCCCGAAAAGGACATGGAAAGCATTTTAAACACGATTCAGGAAATAAACGACAAAATTGGCGAATACAACGAGACAAAGGCGGCTCTTGATGTGCGCATCGAGCAGATGACCAAAACAAAAAATGAAATCGAAGAGCTGAATCAAAAATTTAAGGATGAAATTCAGCAGGCGCAAGACGATTTCACCTTTGCAAAGGCGCTCAGGGGCGATACCGGCATAGGCATTCAGCGATATGTTTTGGCGATTATGTTTAACAAGGTTATTGCCGAGGCTAATAAGATGTTAAAGAATGTGCACGGCGGAAGATTTCACCTGTTCAGGTCCGATGACAAGGTAGCAGGCTCTAATAAGAGAGGATTAAATCTCAAAGTGCATGATAACTATTCACCCGAAAAGGACGGCAGAAATGTTGCGCTTCTTTCCGGCGGTGAAAAGTTCCTGGTTTCGCTCTCGCTTGCAATCGGTATGTCTGCCGTTGCACAGAAAAGCGGTGTTAAAATAGAAGCGATGTTTATTGATGAAGGTTTCGGAACTCTTGATGAAAAATCAATCGATGATGCGCTGGATGTGCTTCAAAGCGTGCAGAAGGCAAACGGTGTGGTCGGCATTATCTCTCATGTTCAGGTTTTGGAAGATAACATCAGCGAAAAACTCGAAATCGTTAAATCAAATACGGGTAGCACAATAAGATCCACTTTCTAAAATGCAGAAAAGCAAAATCTCCCCTGCAACCGTTTTTTGATAGATACAGTAAGAGAGTGTAAGGCGTTTCCCTTACACTCTCTTTTTATTAATACTCAATCCTGAAATAATCCGGTTTGTATTTGACCTGTGCGGCAGGTATCAGCCGAGTAGTCTTTTCCGATTTCGCCCTATCCCCTCCACCGATCCAGGTCGGCACTGCTGCCCGCGCTGAAATCATCCGCTCCATCAAAATCTATCGCTTCTTGTAATGCTTCTAAGTACTCTTCTTCATCATCAAAGTCTTCCGGATATAACCCATACTCGGAGCCGTCTTCATAATCATCTTCCCGGTCATCCACATCGTAATCATAATCATCATCGTCGTCATCATCCAGTAAGCCCATCGTTCTTAAGTGGCTTGTTTCTCGCCCGGCTTCCTCGACTGTATCATAATCACCATCATCATCAAAATCAAATACGCTGTCGCCAACCCAAGTATCCCAATCGCTCATTTACTGCTCCTTTCAGTTTCTGATTTCCTTCGCCTTACTGATGCTCATACCAGTAATCTTCGGCATCTTCATAGTCATAAAAATCGTCATAATAGTCATAGTAAAAATCATCGGGGTGTATATAGTCAGCTGCATGGTAGGGGTCGTACTCTTTAGTTGTCGCCGGCTTAGTGGTAGACTTTTTGCTGCTTGAACTGCCGCCGGATTTATCCCTGCTATACGGCACATTGCCGGAGTACCCTCGCCCGCCAAATGAGCCGGAACCACTGATGCGTGTAGAAAATTTGGTGGTTGTTTCCTGCGTAGTGGTTTGCTTTTGCTTCGTTGCGGCAGACTGCTCTTTCTTGCGCTGCTCTAATTCCTGCTTTTTCTCTTTTTGCTGTTCATCTAAGCGCTGATTGATTGCAATGCGCTTTTTTTCTACATTGGCAGAGAGTTTTACAGTCTCAAAGTCATAGTGCTCGCTGTCATCTGGACCGAACAGGTGCTTGCCCTCCTCATACTTCTCGAGGTCATAGCAAAAGTCATCGAGTTCTCCGCTCTCTTTATATTTTTTGTCATTTATCTCCCTAAGCGCAGCACTCGCTTGCGCATACTCTTCTTGGCAAATATAATCCACCGCCTTGCGGTAATAGTATGCCTTTTTAATATTGCCGATATTGCACAACAAGACGACCGCAGCAATTAGCGCACAAACTATCGCCGCTCTTTTGAGTAATTTTTTCTTATCCATTTCTGTATTCACCGCCTTGCTTTCGGAAGCCTCGGTAGCTTTCTTGCTTTTTACTCATAATCCCCCACCCTTTCAGGAGGGGTAAATTTACCACATAAATACCACCAAGATTGCGACTTGTCAATCTTCCTATATCACAATATCATAATAACCAATGAAAAACAATCGAAACGACCGTTTTTCTTTAAGGGTTACCCGAATCATACTAAAAATAGATTTATGCCAAACAAACGTGCCGGTTTTGAGCCCTAAAAAAAGCAACAAAAGCCACCCGCCGCAGGTGACTTTTGCATTATCATTCGCAAATTAGTACTTTGCGTAAAATAGCTATTGACATTTATTTTTTTTAGTGTTATTTATAAGGTGAATTTATAAGATGCGCTTAGAAAGGAGTGTATTTTATGAGTGACAAAAAGTATAAAAACGGGGAATTTCAAGACAATGGGCTGATGTATGATGATGCCTGGGACATTAATCATGACGGCAAGGTGGATTGGATTGAAGACATGGAGCGCCGCAAAGACATTGAGCGTTCTCAGCAGCACTATGAGGAGTGGGAGAAAAACAGGCACACTTCTCAAATTCCTGATGAGCCTAAGTTTATTACCACTGTTTTTTCGGATGAGTCTAAGAAAGATTATTCTAATCCCCCGAGCAGTGGTGCAACCATTATTGCATGTATCATTGTATGCATACTGTGCTTTGGCGCTATCATCTTCTGTGTTAATGCAGATATCGGCGCATTAGGTATAATGCTGATGTTGGGCATTGCAGTCGGTTTAAGCATTGCTGTGCTAAAAGGCTTCGGTGTGATGCGATAGAGCAAGGAGAAAACCTTATGAAGAATGACTGGAATTGGTGGCCCGGTGACAGCGTTTTTGATTTCAATGGCGACGGTAAGCTGGACTTCACCGAAAGAGTAATCCGCGATGTGCAGCATATGCGCATGATGGGTCTGCTGGATGACGACGATGATGATACTGATTACAGCACCGACGATGATGACGATGATTGGCGGGACAACTGCGAAGCTTATGATGATGAAGATGAAGACGACCTTGATGATGACTTTTCTTCTGCCGGTTCGTTAAATATACCTCTCACGTTTTCGGTGGAAGTTGTACCCGGTGAACACAAATCAAAAGACTACCCGAATGCGCGCCAAAAGCAGGCAGCAGGGTTTTGGGACACTTTCGGTGATGACTCAGCAGAAGGCAAGCGCGCCGCATTTATCATCGGCAATGCCGCTTCAATTCCGGCAGCCAATTACCTGACGGCGGACGGTAATTTTCTCTATGCTCAAGCGATTAAAGACAACTTTACGATTCCATGCTCCCTGCCGGATGAAGACTTGGAGCAAGAAATCGAGTTTTGGGATATTTTTCGCAAACTGCGGTGCCGAGACAGTGCGCTCACTTTGGAAGTGTGGGACTGGTGCCTGCAGCAGTTCGCGCCCTATGCCGAGTATGCAGTTGGTGTGGAGTATGACTTGTGGTTTAGTGTTCTGTCCTTTATGCGAAGCAATGCAGAGGATTTTCTGCCGCAGTGTGTAGACTATATAGCAGAGCACCCCGCTTTTTTGGAAGCGCTCGGTAAGATATACAACAGTGGTAATTATATTGTATATATCTTAATTATCGAGGCGCTGAAGCAGCACCGCGCTAAAATTGCAAATGCCCTTTTTGATATGGAATTTGAAGCCACAAAAAATAATTGGAAAGATATTAACCTGACCATGCAAAGTTTGGTAGATGCCTGCTACTGCTTTGATGAACCAATGGCTGTAAAATATATCAAAAACCACTTCCTTGCAAAACTCAAAACGCTGGACGACGGCATGGTACTTGATGAAATCCCCGAATGGGAAGAAAAACTCAACAAAACCATCGCCGACTTAGAGCAATGGGGATAATTAAACAACATGAATAGAGGGCGGAATTTGGGGAACCCGTGAAGGGGTCGCCCCGTCCGCCCTCTATTTATAAAAAAGTGTTGATTTTTCTGAATATACCGTCTATAATAATATTAGATATTATATTAGCCGAAGGGAGTAAAAAATGTATTATTCCAGACAAGCCGAAAAAACAATTCAGGCTCTTTCCAAAATGTTCGGTGCTGTGCTTGTGGCAGGACCGCGCCAAGTTGGTAAAACCACTATGCTGGAAAACCTGTGCGAAGATATCAATCATATCGCCCTCGATGACCCGATTCTCAGAGCAAGTGCCGAGGAAGAGAGCAATACTTTTTTCAAAGACAATCCCCCGCCGATTTTTTTAGATGAAATTCAAAAAGCGCCTTCTCTTTTTGAGCAAATAAAAATCCTTCTTGATAAGAGCAAGAAGAAAGGTCAGTTTTATATGTGCGGTTCTCAACAGTTCAAAATGATGAAAGGTGTGAGTGAATCGCTTGCCGGGCGCATTGGTTTGCTGACACTTTTAGGCTTCTCGCTTCGTGAAATATACAAAATGAATTGTGACTTGCCTTTTATCCCCACGGAAGAATACTTTGAAACGAGAAAAAAGCAGGCTGCCAACATTGCCTATGATGAAATTTGGAACATCATTCACCGCGGCTCCATGCCGGAGCTTTGCTCGAACCCCGAATTTGATTGGCAGATGTTCTATTCCGCCTATGTACGCACCTATATTGAACGTGATGTCAGAGAAATCACCGAAATCGGAGATACAGTAAAGTTCACAAAATTCATGGTTGCTGCAGCTGCCTCCACAGGGCAATTGCTCAACCTTGCTTCCCTCGCGAGAGATGTCGGCATCAGCAATCCAACCGCCGAGCGCTGGCTTTCCGTCTTGGTTTCTTCCAACATTGTGTACCTGCTCCCGCCTTATTATAACAATGTTACCAAGCGAGCAGTCAAAACGCCAAAACTCTATTTTTTGGATACGGGGCTTGCCGCATATTTAACAAAATGGAACACACCGGATGTACTGAAGACCGGCGCAATGGCAGGCGCGTTCTTTGAAACCTTTGTCATCAGCGAAATAATCAAAAGCTATTACAATAAGGGGATTCTTGATTTACCGCTGTATTTTTACCGCGATAAAGACATGAAAGAAATTGACCTGCTGATTGAAAACGCAGGCACACTGCACCCGATTGAGATAAAAAAGCACGCTGACCCTTCCCAAAAGGATATTGCTTCTTTTGCCGTGTTAGATAAAATTGCCGGCACCAAACGCGGCTCCGGCGGTGTTGTCTGCTTATATGAAAAGCTGTTAACCTTAAAGGGTGATGATAAAATCATCCCGATAAATTTGTTATAATAATATCGAATTTTGCGATTTTGCGATAATTTGATGTGTTTTTACTGGCGATTTTGAAAGAAAACTCATTTAAATAAAGCCATATAAGAAAAACAACAAAATAGCCAAAAAACATAGCCGACTCAGAGAGTTGGAGATAATCGTTTTTTACACGTTTGCTTTTTAGAATAGGAGCCGGCACAGCATATGTTAACATTAGAAACTATCACATCCGCTTTGGTAAAACATCCGGAGGGACTGAGTTACTCTCAAATCATGGCTACAACCAAGTTGAGTAACAGTGTGGTCTGGGATTGTATTCGCTCAAGTAACGAATTTGTAAAACGGGATAATAAATACTTTCTAAAAAAATATAACCTCCTGCTGGATAAGTGTGAAAACAGGAAAGGGTTAAAAAATTATTCGCTTGAGTACTTTCAGCGCTTGTCAGATTGGTCTCATTGTTGCGGTCACGCGGAAAAACGCATCGGTACATACCGCACCAAAAGTGGTAATGCCTTCGACTATGATTCCAAAACAGAACTGAAAATACTCAAATACCTTGACCGAACAGATTTTGTCATTGCCATAGGTGGGCAAAACTTCTTAATACCGTATAGCACGGATTTTGCCGACAATAAAAAATATTACCCGGATATTGTGATTTATACAAGCACTCATCACATCATTTTTATCGAAGTAAAATCCATTGCCAACATGAGTTATCACCTCAATTTGAGTAAGTACGAAGCACTGAAGCGCTTTTGTAAACAAAAAGGTTACGGCTACACGATGGTTGACCCCGACAGCAATTACACCACGATAGAGGAATTAAAAAACGAACCGAAAAGTTTTTTGCTTCAAAACATCATTGCGGAAAACTTCTTTTATTCAAAACTCAAGTTCAACAAACAAGATGTAGATGAGTGGTATACGCGCTATCGACTGCAATCATTGTTTGAAAACCGCGAGCAGTACTACAATGCCATTCGCGCCATCATTATCAGAAACAATTGGTATAACAGAAAAGAGTTCGGCTTTGAAGTAACTTATAAACCGGTCAAAGCAAAATAATGCCAATAAACAACGAGGGCGGTTCAACTGCCCTCGTTGTTTATTGCTCTTTTGATAAGTATTTTTCTTTATCTCATTAAGACTTGCTATGGTTCCAGATAGTTAATGACCTTCCCTGTTTTGGTCGCATACTCAATTTCAGACCTTGTGCTGGAGCCAATATAGCCGCCGACATTAATGACAAATATTTCATCAGCCATATCAATTTTGCGCTTATGCATATCATCCAGCATTTCTTTTGTGCCTTCTGTCCAAACCTCATTGTCACCGGAGTGCCCAAAAAGCCCAACACTGATAACGATATTACCTTCCAATGTCAAGCGCTTTTGCACATCCAAAAATTTATCTTTAAATCGAGTGCTGCCACAAAGAGTGATAACTTTATATTTTCCTACCATAATACCTCAAAGCTCCTGTAATAAGGATCAATAAACTGCATTGTTACTCCACACCAAGGGCTTTAAACACAGCTTCTTCAGCATTAGCATAGAAAATAATGCTGAATGCCGACATCAATTCGCTCGGCACGGTTGATAAATCGCCTGCGCTGGTAATCGGCAGCAAAATTTTCTTTGCACCGCTATCCAAACACACCTGAAGTGTGTCTGCCAGGTTTTCCACTTTGAAAACTGCTCCGCTGATGCTGATATCACCTAAAACAGCCAAACTGCTCAGAGTCGGTTTTGCCAACGCAACGGAACTTAAAGCAATAATGGTAGGCAGTGTAAGTTTGTTTGTCATGCCGATACCTTGCAAATCTTGATAATTTATCAAGTAGTCCTTCGTTGTCGTGCTGATTTGGGAGCTGATTTGTGCAGCATTTGCCTTCAGGTAATTGAAAGCCGTGGTTGTTGCTTCTTTGACTTCTCTGTCCGTTCCCAATCCGGTCTTGTCAAATTTTCCGTTACCGGGCAACATCTGAGTTTCCAAGCGGAATACACCAATCATACCATTTGCACCTCTCGAAACAGTGTA
Organism: Clostridia bacterium; assembly: GCA_017432485.1. Lineage (GTDB taxonomy): Bacteria > Bacillota > Clostridia > Oscillospirales > Acutalibacteraceae > RUG714. The sequence continues at coordinate 7,809 of JAFRJB010000050.1, read as the reverse complement.
AGCCTGCCCGGGATTGGTCATTCCTTCGGGAATCAGCTTACCGCCACCCTGCTCGGGAACAGAAACGAAGTGTTCCTCAAAGTTTTCATTATCAATATAGGAGAAGTTGACATCGTAAAACTCCATACCGCCGATTTTCTTGAGTTGCTCTTTTACGCGCCGCCTCAATTCAAGCGAAATCGTCACAATCTCCGCAATTTGCTCTTTTGTATATTCCCCATGGGGATAGACCAACTTCGTAAACCCGGAAATCATCTTTTTAACGGCTATGGTATCTCTTTGATTGAGATTGGAACCCAACCTAAAATACTTGTCTGCCGCATCGCCAAAGGGTTCTTTGCGCATTTCTTTCATGAATTCAGAGAAATAGTCGGTAATAAAGCCGTAATCGTTGGTAAAGAAATCCGGTCTGTATTTCGGAATTTCCCAACCCGGTATGTAGCAATGCATTCTGTCTAAAAACGCTGTATCGCTATTCATTTCTACCGGGAACGGAGCGAACAAGCTGGAGGTTTTTAAAAGAGAACTAACACTTTGATTGATGTTGCCGACAAAGACCATAGATGCGGAAGCCGCTTTTTCTTCTTTACCTCTGGCAAATGAGCCGGAAGCCATATAGTCTTTCATAATTTGAATGCCGTCTTTATCTTTAAACTTAATACCGGCAACTTCATCAAAGGCGACACAATCCCAAAGACCAACCAGCCCGACAGTCTTGGTGCCCATATTGTAGAAAAGATTTGCCACAGTGGTTTGCCCGCCGGAAACCAGAATACTGTTTGGAGAAATTTCCTTATAAATATGCGATTTACCGGTGCTTCTCGGACCCAATTCACACAGATTGAAATTATTTTCAATCAGCGGTATCATTCTTGCCAACAGCAACCACTTTGTTCTGTAATCGAGCTTTGTCGGCTCCATACCGGTGGAGCGTATCAGTAGGTCAATCCATTCTTCTTTCGTGAAATACGGTCTGCCTTGTTTGATTTCCTCCACATCAATATACGGCATTTGAATCGGCGTTAAGCGGGTAATACTAATCGGCGTGCCTTTGCGATCTTCTTCGATGTATTCATATTCCAGATTAACAATGCACCAAATACCACCGCAAAGCAAGCGATCGTACTGCTGCACATATGCGGATGAAACCGGGATTCTTTGAATACCCAAATTCGAAAAAGTAGCTTCGTATTGGTCAGAGCGAATGTTCAAAGCAACCGTGATCCTGTCAATCACCGTGTAGGTTCCCTTTTCTCTAAGGCGAGAAAGGATTTTTTGGGATTCATCGGGGCGCACATAGTTTTTGCTCAAGATTTCTTTAACGGTCTTAACACCCTCTTCGATGATAAAAGGGTCATCCGAAGAGCAGTATTGCCCCAGTAAAAACTCCAAAACATAAATCGGAACATTTGCCCCTTCTTTAATTGACTTTGTGAGGTCTTTTTTCACAAACTTGCCGGCAAAAAGGGTTTTCAATCTATCTTCAACCGTAAAGGTATCATCAGTCCCCAACTTGTCATACTGCAAGCGCTTAGATTCATCCGAAAGCACATCAAAAGCGCGGTTGATTTTTTGCATATTTGCATTAGCGACCGCACTGCCGCCATTCACATCAGGATGATGCTTTTGGCTCATCTGCCGGTAGGCTTTCGCAATTTCTTCGTTTGAAGCATCTCTTGCCACACCGAGGATTTCATAATATGTTCCTGTTAATTCTTCCATTGTTTCTTCTTTTTTTGACTCATCGGGAATATATTTCATAATTATTTCCTCACTGTTCCTTCAATACATTTTCCAAAATATCCGACATGTAGGTGTTTGTTAACCCATCATAATTCGCATAGTGATTTCTTTGTATTAGTGTATTTTCAACGCTAAACATAAAATTGGTAATACATCTCACTACTTCTTCAGCTTTATCTTCATCGTTTGCTTTTGTTCCCAAAATATTAAGCATTCTGATAAAAGACACCGGGAAATTGAGCGCTGATGCTCCCACTTCATCGTTTTGAATATTCGAGTCGAAAATAATTCCTGCGGTCTGCCTATCTTCGGTTACTTCGGTATATTCGCAAATATAACAATAATCCGTTCTTTGTATTTCCAACGCTTGGTTTGTTTCCCTTATATATCCGAACAAGATAGACTTAAAAAGCAAATCAAGCAATTGAGTCATATCAAATACACCGGCATCACCGGAGCGAATAATCAGGTTGTGAGAAAGGTTAGTAATTTTGTTTTTGTAATACCGCCAATCGTGTTCTCCAACAATATCAAAGCCTTGGTTCTGGGTAAAGCTCTTTTCATATTGGCTTGATAACGCAGAAATAAAGGCTTTAATTTCTGTTTCCGAAACACTTGCAGCATTTGCGTTTAAGCAAGAGAAATTCATCACTAATTCTGCATACTCATCAATCAATTCACCAAAAATATCTTTTTTGTTTTGCATAGCGCGCATTATAGAGAAGAATTGCCGCCAAAACTCTCCAAGCGGTTCGTTTAATCCAACGCTCTTTTCTAACCTGCTTTCGAGTGAGCCGCCTCCATTTATTGCTAATAAGAAATCTTGTTTTGTATATTTAACCTCAAGGTTTTTGAAAAATAAATCCAGTAGTCGGCTTTGTTTCTCTGAAACCCATCTTTGCTTTTTTGCAATTCTTAACATTGCATAAATTGGCAAGTCCAGCATACCTTCTGCAAGACAATTAGGAATGCTGTTTCGGTTTTGGTAAGCAGAAAGAATACTATTACTGATCGTTTCGCTCATTTTTGTTGCAGCATCAGCTACAGCTTCAAAACACTGCTGATCAAAGTCAGCTTTTGCTTTTTTCTGCTTTTCTTTTTCTCCAAAATACTCGTGAAGAGCAAGCATTGCAGATAATTGCAATGTATCAAAAAAATCTAACATAAATTAATATATTACTCCTGCTTTAATATTTCAGCGGCAAACAAAGTGCTTATGCAAAAAAGCCGAAATCATCTACCGCAAAGGGAATATCAATAGTATATTCCTCTCTTAAAACCTCGTTGCAGTTTTCATCAATTGCAACTAAATAATAGGGTTTTGTCTTCTCATACTTTTGCGATTTCAAATTAAACCTGCACCGAAACTGCCTATCGGGTGCTTCAGGCGAAGTTTTATCGGCAACAATGCGCTGCATATCGGAAACCTTATTATTGTATTCATCCACAAAATACAGTTCAAATGTTGCTGCTTTTCGGTTATTGGAAACCGGCTGTGACTGCAAAAAGTGGATGGTAAAAATCAAATTAGTGATTCTTTTTGAAGTAGAAAGCGATTCAATCTCAACAGGCAGCGCATAGTATGCCCCGCTATTCTTTTGAAACTGTTTAGAATCCAGGCGAACACTTTTAAATGACAGCACAGGTACACACATTTCCTGCAAAGAGGTGCCACCGTGCACATAATTTTCTCCGCCGCCGGCTTGCTTAATGCGAATGGTGCCGCGCGGTGCATAACCAAGCAGGGACTTATCAGTACGGTTGATTTCCATTTGCACCGGCTGCAAAAACTCACAGTCTGTTGATGCAGTGCCAATGACAAAGCGCCTGCCGGACTGCAAAACGCCCTCCATCGTGCTTGTGCTGATTTTTTGGCTCTCCGGCAGTGGAAAATAAGTATATAAAAAGCCGTGATCTGCCGTAATAATAACCTTTGCACTGGAGCGCAGCCCTGTTATCATTTTGACCAAATTTTGCAGTTCGGAGACTGCCTCTTCGCAAGCCTCAAACACTTTGGTTTCCGTAGGGGCTTTATCGCCGATTGCATCAATGGTATTGTGATAAATATAGATAACTTTGTTACCGGTAATAAAGGCATTTCTATCATCTTTTTTCATAGAAACAAAGTCTTTATATGTGATTGCAGTAGAGTTTTCATCTTCTTTCTGCAACACGGCTTTTCTCTGCCCGGTAGTTTTGCAAGGCAAAGCACCAACCATAATGTCTCCATTTTCCGCCACGGTTTTTTGACCGGGCAAAAGTGCCGCCATTCCAAAGCTTGTGACTGAAGGAAATACCGCCTTCATACAATCCAGCCGCGTTTTGCCGCGGTGATTTAATTCGAGCATTTCTCTGAGTTCTGCCGCAACTTCAAAGCGCAGCGCATCGGAAATGACTACAAATACCGTTTGGTTTTCTTTTTCATACTTGATATGATCAATATAAAAATCAGTCTGTTTGGGGATATCGGCACTCCGGCTTTCCAATAAGAACTCATCGGCAGCATTCATCCACATTGTGCTAAGTTCCTTCAAGAACCAATTCTGGTAGAATTGCTCTATAACCTCGGCAACCGATTTAAAATCATCTTCCACATCAATGACCGAAGCTTTCAAGCTCTTTGAAAAAGCCAAATGGAAACGCCTGTAATATGTATCCATTTGGTAATAATCATAGCGGTATAATTCCCACACATCTTTCGGGTCAACCTCATGAAAACCATCTGCCCACTTTTGGTAGGCAAACTGCATATGCGCACACTCCAGCAGACCCTCAAAATAGGATTCCACCTCTGAAAACCACGGAAAAGGCTTTCTTTTCTCAACGGTTTTGGTGATTTCTTCCGCTTTAATGATATTGTTTTTGATTTCGGTAAAATAGTGCTTGAGAATGATTTTATTGATGCACAACAGCACATCGCACTCCGCTATTTTAGAAATATCTTCTTGCGCCAACACTTCTTCCACTCTGAAATTGGTCTCCACTTCTTCCAAAAGCGCAGTGACCTGTTGCTGCTCTCTGTTCTCTACCATCTCATGAATGAGCCCGTGGCAAAATGCGGCGTGTTTAGGCGAAATATATTGCTCAAATCTGCTCAAGTTTACTTGCAGGCATTCGGATGCTGCGCTAAACAAAACGTGTGCCATCAATTGTTTTAAATTATCTCCATTTTGAGATACCGTAAAGCCGGTGGCTTTTTGAACCAAATCCCAAAAGACAGATATACTGCCGAACTTTTCAATTTGCTCAAGCAGTTTATTGGAAGCATCATCTGCCCCTTTCATTAATACTGCAATAATCACTTCTTGCATGGAGATAGCGGAAACCGAGCACAAAGCGCATAAAATACCAATGTGCAAATCATTCTCTTTTTCAAAGCGCTTGCCGAGCGCTTTAAGCTTATCGGTTCTCTCTTTATTATCAAAAAAGCGAGCGTACAGCTTAACAACATCGCGCATTTCGGGCGTTGCGGCAATGCCGAATTCCTCCATCTGCATAGAGAGTTTATCGGCGAAAAAGATTTCACCGCTATAGCGTTTTACACTGTATAAATAATCTTCTTCCTCATTCGGATAACAGCAAGGGTCATAAACCAGATAATTTGAATCCTTATCATCATGCAGCAGAATTTTTTTTGCTGTGAAATAGTTCTTTCCTGTCAACTTAAGGATTTTAACACCTTCAATTTCTAACCCATCCACTTCGGAAGCAAAGGCACCGGCAGCATCTTCCCAAAAGACAATGCGCCGGGTATAGTATTCCTCCAAAGGTTTTTGAAAGCGCTCTATTAAACTGTTTTTAATGGATTCTATACTCATTATTTTTCCTCTTTTCCGTGGTTCGTGGTTCGTGAATTGAATTCTCTACTAATCCCGACTCCCGAGTTCCGAATCCCGAGTCCCGCAACCCGCAACTCGTCCTGCAACTCGCAACTAAACAAGCGGATGCTTTTTAAAATCCCAAGATGTTTCAAACGAATCCCAGTCTTCTCTTGATATTTCTATGCATTCATTTGTAATACATTCAACTGAATCATTTGATTGCTCAATAAGCGGTATTTTTCCTATTTGTTCGACGCCAAAATTAATTGTCGGAGCAAGTAATTTCAAAATATCATAAGCTACATTCGAGTTAATCACGGCTAAAAGATATTTTAAATTAAACTCAAATGCCTCCATTGCCGCACTTGAAAAAGCAAATCCATATCCAACATACCTTGCACTAATGCGCGATGAAGATATAGCAGACCATCCAATAGCCTCTGTAAAAAAGCGATCTGGGCTAACAATATATCTTGACCAATGTCCTCCATTATTCAATTTTGTGGCAAGGGCTTTCATTTCTTCTCCATCATTTTTCCAATTTACAATGTCAGTTCTATTGCCATACCACTTTCTATTTTCACCACCACCATTAATTGGAAACCATTTCTTTCCAGACAAAACTGCTTCCTGAGGACACTTTGAATTGAAGCATGCTTGTAAAACATCAACCTCATACCACTTACGTATGAATCTATTATTATCGCCCGTACTTGTACCTTTTTTTAAAACACAGATTTCTCTTATATTGGGGTATTTTGCAAAACACGTGAACCAACGTGGATTTATCCAATATGCAATTGGCAAACCGGGGATTTTTTTAAAGTTGTCTTGTTTAGCATAAAATTTGTTTTCTTTGGCAAGGAACATATCGCATTTTCCCTGCTCACTTTTTGGTTCAATTAATCTGCAATATGTACCCTTATAATTGTCAACACTTGATAATCTTCTTGAAAAAATGGTAGTTTGGACAACTTCACCGCCTATTTCATCAAATGCTCTTGCACCAAGATGCGCCATATTCACGGTATCACATTGCATCAACTTATAACGCAACTTTTCAAAACTCGAAAGGAACATCCATGATTGCATAGTGATCATGGAGTAAAAACGATTATTTGCAGTTATTTCCTGACACTTTTCAATAAACACGGCAAATAAATCCGACTTGGAATCGGGATAATTCTTTTCTACATAAGGTTTTTGTTTTGGTGTAGGCGACATATACGGCGGGTTAGTCACAACCACATCATACTTTCCGGCAAGCATAATTGCTTGTTTTAAAAGCGGCTGAAACATCACTTTTAAATCCTCTTTATATATCAAGGAATCCATTTCCGAATAATCGGTCGCTTCAATTTCCTGCAGCTGCTTTTCAAGCATTTTTAAATGCGCTAACGGTGTTTGAATGATGAGAATAGAGCCATATTCTTTTGCATCTATAAACTCTTCCACCAGCCTCTTGGCAATGCCGCTGTTTTTGCCGAAGAGCGAAAGGCAATTATCATCGAAGCCATTTGATTCTTCAATGGTGCACAGATTGCATTTTACATTTTGTGTCAGTATTCTGCGGCTGTAAGACCTTGCCTTCATCATCACCGCAAAGTAAGCGAGTTGATAGGCTCTCTCATCAATATCGATGCCGTAGAGATTATTCTCTACAATAGATTTTGCAGCATCTCTTTCATTCCACCCTTGTGAAAGGTAAATCTGCATTAATATGTCAAATGCATACACCAAAACATGACCGGATCCCATGCTCGGGTCAATAATTTTAATCTCTTCGGGTTTAATACCAGCATATTCCGCCCTGATTTCATCAAGCTGTTTTTGCACTTCTGCTTCCTGCTCGGCTTCATCAAGATAATATTTCCACGCGGATTTCATAGTTGCATCCGGGTGACCTTCATACCACAATCTGCCGAGAGAATTCTCCACCATATAGCGGACAATCCAATCCGGTGTAAAAAGTTGAGTCACTGCAGGAATCTTTTCCTTTGTTAGCTTCACATTCTTTTTCAGTTCGGCGTAAGTTTGGTCTTTAAATTCACTATTATAGAATTGATACAGCCAACCGATCACCTGCACCTGGTCCAGCCAGTCTTCTTCCGGAATGCTCTCCACCATTTCGGCTAATACACCGGTTTTTAAGAGCAGGTTTGAGGGAAACAGCAATTCGGTATAATCGCTGATTTCTTCAAACATTGCGGGAAGCACTGCGTGCAGTGCATTACACTGCGCTATA
>JAFRJB010000049.1 GCA_017432485.1 Clostridia bacterium | reverse complement strand
TGCGGCAAACGCCGCACCAAAAGGAATTGAGCGAAGCGGAACGAGTGCGAGTGTCTCGCCCTCACTTCTTACCTCTTCACTATTACTTCTTACTTCAATAAGGATTTGCGAGCCCGCAAGGGGCTCCGCAAATCCTTATTTGTATGCCCGCATTGCATTGAGCACGGCAATCACACATACGCCGACATCCGCAAACACGGCAAGCCACATATTCGCAAGCCCCAGCGCGCCCAAAATTAAAATCACAAGTTTGACTAAAATCGAAAAGACAATGTTTTGCGTGACAATGCGCTTGGTGCGCTTGGCAATGCGAATGGCTTTGACCACGCCGCCGGGGCGGTCGTCCATGAGCACCACATCGGCGCTCTCAATCGCCGCATCCGAACCCAGCGCGCCCATCGCAATGCCGACATCAGCCAGCGCCAGCACCGGCGCATCGTTAATGCCGTCACCAACAAAAGCGAGATTTTCACCCTTAGAAAGCTCGGCTTTGAGCGCTTCGACTTTCTCGGCTTTTTGCTGCGGCAGCAGCTCGGCAAAGTACTTACCGATCTTTAATTTTTGCGCAACATTTTCGGCAACACTCGCTTTATCGCCCGAAAGCATCACGGTATTGATCCCCATTGTGTGCAGGTTGGAAATCGTCTGCTTGGCATCGGCTTTCACCATATCGGCAATGACAATATGCCCCATATAATCGCCTTCCAGCGCCACGTGAATGGTCGTGCCCTTTTGGTGGCACTCTTTGTAGCCGGCACCGACTTCTTCCATAAACGCCGCATTACCGATATGCGCCTGCTTGCCGTCAATGACGGCAGCAATGCCTTTGCCGGCGATTTCTTCGATGTTGCTCACGCGCGCTTCATCAAGTTCTTTGCCGTAAGCGCTCTTGAGCGCCTGCGCAATCGGGTGCACGGAGCACATTTCCGCCAGCGCTGCGGTTTCGAGCATCTGCGCTTCATTGAGCACATCACTGTGCACGGCGGTAACGCTGAACTTGCCTTTTGTCAAGGTGCCGGTTTTATCAAACGCAACGGTTTTGACTTGCGCGAGCACTTCTAAATAGTTGGTGCCCTTGACCAAAATGCCCTGCCGACTCGCGGCACCGACACCGGCAAAGAAACCGAGCGGCACGCTGATGACCAGCGCACAGGGGCAGGAAATGACCAAGAAGGTCAGCGCCCTGTAAATCCAATCTGTCCAAATCGGCATTGCACCGCCGGAGAGATAGTCGGGTGTTTGAAACACAATGTGATATAACGGCGGCAGCACTGCCAGCAGCACAGCGGCAATGACCACCACGGGTGTATAGATTTTTGCGAATTTGCGAATAAACTTTTCGCTCTTTGCCTTTTTCTCGGCAGAGTGCTCGACCAGCTCCAAAATTATGCTGACCGTGCTGTCTTTATATTCCCCTGTCACGCGGATTTTCAGCGGCGCATTTAAGTTAATGCTGCCGGAGTAGACAGTATCTCCCACTGCCGCCTCGCGCGGATAGCTTTCACCGGTCAGCGCCGCGGTATCCAAAGAAGAACTGCCGGTTTCAATCACACCGTCAAGCGGAATTTTTTCGCCGACTCTGACAAGGATTAAATCACCGGTTTTGACCTGCTCGGGTGCCACGGTTTTGAATTTTTCGCCGCGCAGCACATGCGCACTTTCCGGCTTGAGCTCTGCCAAAGAGCTGATGGAGCGGCGGCTTCTGGCAACGGCAATTTGCTCAAACAGCTCGCCGATGCAGTAGAAAATCATCACCGCAACCGCTTCCGGATATTCACCGATACACAGTGCCCCGACGGTGGCAATAAGCATTAAAAAGTTTTCATTAAACAGCTCTTTATGCACAAGCCCTTCAAAGGCTTCTTCGATGACTTTGTAGCCTGCAATAAAATAGGGCACCAAGTACATCGGCAAGAGCCACAAACTCATTTCGTCAATAATTTCGGCACCAACCAACAGCTTTTCGGCGATGACCGCCGCCGCTAAGAGAACAATCGCCAAAATGATTTGAATGATTTGCTTTTTTTGCTGCTTCTTGTCTTCGACTATCGCCCCGTCACCGCAGCAGGCACAGCCGTGAGAATGGCTGTGCTCGTGGTCGTGGTCGTGGTCACAGTGCTCACCGTGACAGTGGTCATGCGCGTGCGCGTGGTCATGTGCACAATCACAATGCTCTTCAGTTGTATGTATTTTTTTCTGTTTCATCATAATACCTCGTTGCGACAAATAAGGATTTGTGGAGCCCTTGCGGCTCCCAAATCCTTATTAAATGAATAATTAATAATGAATAATGAATAGTTAAGGGCGACACATTCGCACTTGATTTTATATCCCCTCTGTCGGCTCTGCCGACATCTCCC
>JAFRJB010000048.1 GCA_017432485.1 Clostridia bacterium | reverse complement strand
TCCCGGTTCGGTTTACCGAACCGCCGTTAAATTGCAAGGCTTTGCCTTGCCACCTCAATGCAACATTCAACATTCAAAATTCATAATTATTTCTTAGCACATGGCAGAAAAAGATTTAGAAAACTTAACAGAGCAGCCGCAGCCGGGTGAAGTACCCCAAGAGGAGCCGGAGAAAAAGAGCCACACCTTTTTGATTGTGGTGATTGTGTTGAGCGTTCTCATTTTGGCAGGGCTCGGCTATCTCGGCAGAATGTGGTACTTGAACTACACGAGCGAAAAGGCGGGCAAGCAGGTGGAAACTTTCTACAGCCAAACCGCCGCCACAAAGCCTGCTACCACCGCCGTGCTCAAGGACAACCCGATTGATTTTAAATCGCTGCAGGAGACCAACAGCGACCTCTTTGCCTGGATTGAAGTGCCGGGTACGCGTGTCAATTATCCGGTGGCGCAAAGTCCGACAGATGATACCTATTATCTGCACCACGATTACTTGGGCAATTATTTGTTTGCCGGCACACCGTATATAGAGCTGTGTAACAACAAAGATTTTTCCGACCCCGTCACAGTGATTTACGGGCATAATATGTATGCTTCCGAGGGCACGATGTTCACCACCCTCCACAGCTTTGAGGATAAATCGTTTTTCGATTCTCACGATACCTTTACCATTTATATGCCGGGCAGGGAATTGACCTACCAAATTTTCTCGGCGTTTAAGTTTGATAACCGCCATATTATGAATTCCTATGATTTTGAGCACGGCACAAAGGATTTAACGGCATTTCAGCATACCATGCTGCAGCCGCACTCTGCCTTAAAGAATGTGCGCAGCGGTGTGGAACTGAATGAAAAGAGCAAAGTAGTGGTGCTCAGCACCTGCTTTTTAGGCGATAAAAGTGTCAGATTATTAGTTTGCGGAGTATTAGTCAAAGATGAGCCAACAAAATAATGACAACAATTCCATAGAAAACGAGCCGATTCGCACGGACTTTGAGGATTTTGATGTTACCTTTAAGCATGATGATGCTTCTAATGATGACTTTTCGGAAGTCATTATCGAAGGCAGAAGGGTAGCGCAGGAGTCGCGCGGCGAATATTTGGAGAGTGTGGTGCTTGCCAGCGGTATGGCAGCGCTGCAGTCCGAGCGTTTTCGCGCCAAAACACGCTCTGATCGCGCGGCGCAAAAGGCACTTCACGACTTAGAGGAGCAAAGCCTGCAATCGCTGCAGCAGGAAAGCAGTGTCGATTCTTCTAACGCTGATCAAGCGGCAGAAGAAAGCCCCGCTGCCCAAGCGGCGCAGGCGCAAAGCAGCGGTGAGAAGGCGGCACAACCTGCCGCGGGAGCCGAAGAAGTGCCGGTGCAAAGTGACAGTGCAGCGGAAAACGCTGCAGCAGCGTTAGGTGCCGGTGCAGCGGCGGCACAACAGCCGCCCGAAGCGCCAAAGCCGCAAAAAGAACCGTTTCAGGTAGATGAGCGCGATGAGAATTCCGACAAGCGCCGCCATCATTACTCTTCCAAATCTCACTCCAAAGCGGCGCGCCGCTGGCGCAAAATGAAAAAATGGCAGCGCGCGATTATCATTATTTTAGCGCTGTTGCTCGCTATTATTATTGCCACCGTAGGTGTGGTGTATTATATGTACCAAAACGGTAAGCAGGAAACGATGGAAGGCGGCTACGGCGACAATTTCCAAAACAGTATTTTCTACAATGGGGTAGAGTATCTGTATAATACGGATATTACTTCCTTTGCCTTCTTCGGTGTCGATAAGCGCAGCTTCGGCATCAATGATGACTTGGTCGAAAAGGTCGGTCAAAACGATGTGAATATGGTTGTCACCCTTAATGTCAAAACCGGTGAGAGCCATGTGATTGTGCTTCCGCGTGACAGCTTGGTTGATGTGAGCAAATACTCGGTAGCCGGTGACTATATGGGCTCCCATAAAGAGCAGCTTTGCCTTTCCTACGCGTATGGCGACGGCAAAAGAACAAGTTGCGATAATGCGGTTGACTCCGTGCAGCGCGTTCTTTACGGCGTGCCGATTAACACCTATGTGGCGCTGGATTTAGATGGTATTGCAGCGCTCAATGATGCGCTTGGCGGTATCACCGTCACCTGCCCGAATAATTTTAAAGATAAGTATAAAAAAGGCGAGCAAATCACCTTGAACGGCAAAGAAGCCGAAACATTTATCCGCGCCAGAGAGTCCACTTTAGAGGGCGATGCAGCGCGTAGAGAGCGCCAAATTGCCTATGTCAAAGCCTATGTCTCGCAGGCGGCAGAGCGCGGTATGAAGAACCCGCGGCTGTTGACCGATATCTATAATATCGGCACGAATTATACGGTCACAAACCTGACCCTTTCGCGCAGCTTGTATTTTGGCACTATCTTACTTTCGAACCCTTCACAGATGCTTGCTTTTGAAAATATCACCGGTCTTAAAGGTAAACTTGAGCAAGACGATGCCGGTTACGCTGTTACCGTTTTGGATGAAGAAGACACACTCAAAACTGTTTTGGACATCTACTATACGCCATTGCAATAACAAAAAGCGAATTGAGCTGATGCTCAATTCGCTTTTCTATTGCGCGACAAATAAGAACCTGCCTGCGGCAGAACCTTGGCGTTCGCAGCACCTTGCGCTGCTCGGCTAAAGGATTTGTCGCGCTGTTCTGCGAACAGCAATGAGGAATTAGGAAAGAGGAAAGAGGAGTGAAGGGAGGGCTCTGCCCTCACCCGATTTGAAAGTGCCGCAAGCGGCACGGATATAAGCTTTATAATCGGGTGTGGGTGTCCCACCCTCAATTCCTCATTCCTCTTTTCTTTTTCAAATAAGGATTTTGCGCGCTCGGAGAGCGCGCAAAATCCTTATTTGTCGATTTCGGGTTCCAATAATTATTAATTGAATTACATCATAATTTATATTATAATATAATTATATTATATTCCTAAAATCCGTGCAATCCAAGGAGAAAGCAAATGTCAAACCTTCGCAAATTTCTAAGTATCATATTAGTGCTTGCCCTGCTATCGGGCTTGCTTGTCACCGGCTCGTTTACTGCGGGCGCAGCAGACGGTGTCGAGTATGTTGAATGTTCGTGGGATAGTACGAACCAAACGGTAGTCAAAACAGTGAAAACCTGCACGGACTATAATAAGATTAGCGGAACGCATAGTTATTATGATTTGGACGCGGCGTGGTATTTGATTGATGGCGATGCTACGATTACCAACCGCGTCAGAGTGACAGGCGCGGCTCACATTATCCTCAAGAGCGGTACGCTCACCTGTAAAGAGGGTATCCATCTGGGAAAGGGTAACAGTCTGTATATTTATTCCGCTAAAGACAGTTCGGGTGCGCTCGATGCGCAAACGGGTGGAGATGAGCAGGCAAATCTCGGCGGCAATAATGGCGAGGATTGCGGCACACTGGAAGTGCACGGCGGTACGATTACCGCAAAGAATAACGACTACTATGAAGGCGCTGCCGCTATCGGCGGCGGCGGTAAGGGCGGCAAGTGCGGCTCGCTCACGTTCTATGGCGGTAAGGTAACGGCAACCAACAAAGGGCATTCTCCGGGTTATCGGTCGTGGGGTGCTGTGATCGGCGATGGTAACGATGCCGATTCCGCCTCGGACTCCGGCTGCAAAATTAACATATACGGCGGCGAAATTTCTGCCGATAATTCAAAATATTCCACTGCTGCGGCAATCGGCGGCGGCGAAGATTCAAAGATGTGCGCGGTCAATATTCTCGGCGGAAAGGTTACCGCTAAGTCTTATAACGGCGCAGGTATCGGAAGCGGACAAGACGGTAAAAGCAGTCCTATTACCATCAAAAGGGCTGAAATTACGGCTGAGTCGGAATACGGTGCGGGCATCGGCAGCGGTGAGGACAGTGATTGCGAATCTATTATTATAGAAAACAGTGTTGTGAGTGCGAAGTGCACAACCGAATCAGATGAGGTAGGTGCTGAAGGCGCAGGTATCGGCGGCGGTAACTGCGGCAAAAGCAAATTTATAAGAATTAATAAAAGTATTGTTATGGCAACTTCCGGCAGATACGGTGCCGGTATCGGCGGCGGTGACGAAAGTGACGGCGGCGATATCATCATTACAAACAGCAATGTTTTTGCCTCAAGCTGCCAAGGCGGTGCCGGCATCGGCGGCGGTGATGAAAAGGGCTGCAACTCTATCACACTCAAACACAGCTATATTGCAGCCGTTACAGACTCGGAAATCAATACTGTGGAGGAAAACTTTCTCAACAAGCATGCGGATTATTACAACAATCTCATGACTGCAATCAACAACCCTGCACTGACCGAGCAACATGTGGCATATGCCGCAGGGAATATGACCGCTATGCTGATTGCACAGCTAATCAGGGGAACACACACAGGCGCAGGCATTGGCAGCGGCGATAGCGGCAATGTGGAAACCATCACGATTGAGGACTGCGTGGTTATGGCAACTGCCGGCGAGTGTGCGGCAGGTATCGGCGGCGGCGATGAAGGCGGCTTTGGTACAATCAACATCAAAGACAGTGAAATTCGCACGCAGGGCGGAGATTACGGTGCAGGTATCGGCACGGGCGATGAAGCGGAAAAAACCGGCACCATCCATATTACCGGTTCTTCTGTTACGGCTAATGCCGGCACGGATGCGGCAGGTATCGGCACCGGCAACGAGGCGGATGAGACTGCCGCCATCCATATTACCGATTCTGATATCACAGCACATGGCGGTCGCTACGGCGCGGGTATCGGCGGCGGTGATGCCGTATCGGGCGGAACGATTGAGATTAATAACTCTACCGTTGAGGCAGACAGTAAGACTGATGGCGCCGGTATCGGCGGCGGTGAGAGCGGCAACAGCGGCACCATTACCATTACGGATTCGAATGTCACGGCGCGCGGCGGCGGTTATGCAGCAGGCATCGGCAGCGGCGATAGCGGTGACGGCGGCGATATTACGATGACCGGTTCCACCGTGAACGCCTACGGCGGTCAGGATGCAGCAGGTATCGGCGGCGGTGAAGACGGCAACGGCGGCAATATAACGATTGAAAACGCCAATGTTTATGCCGAGGGCAAGGGCTATGGTGCAGGCATCGGTGACGGTGAGGACGGCGATACCGCCTCTATCAGGATTTACGGCTCAAGAACCACCGTAGAAGCCATTGCCGGCGGTGACGGTAATGCGGCGGCACTCGGTCATGCCGGAAACAGCGCTTTTTACGCCTACCACATTTCAAGTTGGTATGAAGACATCCTTGTGTGTGATGCCGGTTCCGATAAAAACCATACCAGCCGCTATTACGGTGATGACCGTTACACAGCGACAGCGAACGCAAAATATGTGTATTTTTCTATATGTGAACACACCAACACCGCGTGGATTTATGATAGCGAGTACAGGCATGTACAGCAGTGTACCGATTGCGGCATGCGCCGCTATTCCACTTCCCGAAACCACGAGTGGAATGAGAATAATGTTTGCACTGTTTGCGGCTGCTCTGCCGTGATGAGCGATATTACTTTTGTGGAGCAGGATGCCGGTGGCAATGCGGTTACTTCCAAGGTAACAGGTCCCGTCAGCGGCACCATTCAAGCGCCCGCCGCCACCCATGCGCCGGAGGGCATGGAGTTTGTTTGTTGGAAAGAATACAGCTATTATGTCGGTGCGGGTGAACCCATTGGTGTTTCCGGCCGTGCGAGAACCTTTGAAGCGGTGTATCTTCCCGTGACGCAAGCGACCTATATCGACAGCGAGGGCAACGAAAAAAGTGTCACGGCGCGCCGTTTAACGCACACGGATTTGGAACTGACAGCCGGTTGGTATGTGGTCGATAGCAATATTCAGTCCATCTATACCATGACCATTGCAGGCGATGTGAAGCTCATTCTTGCCGATGGCGCGACCTTCTCTTTCTACCAGGGCTTCAGTTATCAGGATTTAGATCATATTGATTGCCTTGTGACGGCACAGGGTATGTCCTCTACTTTGAGTGTATACGGGCAAAGCGGGCAAACAGGGACCTTGTTGATTGGCAATCGCCACACGGTATTGACGGACTTTGCACAGTACGGCGGCATCGTGGACAGTCAAATCGGATTCTTCGAATCCACGAAAAACTGCGTGATTGAAGCAGGCAGTTTTACAGCGGCGGTTCTGGTGTGTGACAGAGCAGCCATTCTCGGCGGCAATGTGCTCATTGGCAACCTGCCGCTCAATAAAAGCCTGCAACTCGGTTGGAAGCAAACCGGCGACAGTATTCACTTTGATGCCTTAGAGAGCGAAGAAACAAGCATTGTTGCCGGCAAAGCCATGCAGGATGAGAGCGGCAATATCTATAAAGAAGAGTTAAGTGATGCACAGGTAGAAGCCCTTGCAGGCAAAACGCTCACCGCCGCTTTCGAGCACCAATACGGGGAGCCGGAGTGGATATGGGCGAATGATTACTGTGATGCCACAGCCGTTTTTCGCTGTGAGGATTGCGGTGAAGAACTTTGGTTAAATGCCAAAGTTACTGTAGAGGAGAACGACAATATTCGCACTTCCACTGCCTCTTGCAGTTTAAACGGGAAAACCTATACCGCTACGCACAGCGCCAAGTTCTTGTGGGATATCCAAATAGAAGCGCCGGTGCACGGCACGCTCAGTGCCGATAAAGTGCGCGCGGCAGCGGGCGAAACCGTAACCATTACCGCCACTGCCGATGAGGGCTATCAATCAGATACGCTGCAGGTGTGCGACAGCGAGGGCAGGGAAATAGAACTCTATAAGAACAGTTTTAAAATGCCCGAGAGCGATGTGAGCACCTCGGCAAGTTTCAAGATAAAAACCTACACGGTCAGCTGGATTGTCGGCGGCGAAACGGTAGAAACCGACCAAAACGTGCCTTACGGCGCAACCCCGGAATATAACGGCACCACACCGGCTTCTTATTTTGACGGCGATGCCGAATATGTGTTTGCCGGCTGGTCGCCCGCTGTGGCTCCCGTGACAGAGGATGTCGTGTATACCGCCGCCTATGCGGCGAGCGGCAAAGTCCGCGTGCCCTATATCGATGAAAACGGCGCACCAAATACCGCAACGGCAACTGTCCTGAGCGGTAGCGAAACCGCGCTCGAAAGCGGTTGGTATGTGGCGCTTACCGATGTTAATTTTTCCGGCATAGTGAAGGTTGGCGAAGGTGTCAATCTCATTCTTGCCGATGGCGCCAATGTGACTGTCAATCGCTTTGACTATGCCGATTACCAAAAGTTTTGCTCACTGAGCGTGTTTGCGCAAAGCGGGAGAACCGGCAGCCTGACTACCGAAAATACCAACGCGCTGCCCGGCATTGCCGTTTACGGCGGCAATGTGAATATGCCGTTTATTCTTGCGATGAGGGCAGGCTTTTATGCCGGGAATCTGCAACTTGGGAGTGTGTTTGTGCCTGCGGAGGGTGAAGAGGTCACACTGGGTTGCGCCGGTGAAGATGACTCTATTGCCATCGGCACTTTGAATGACAGCGCCGTGAAGGTGGTACCGGGGCAAATCCTCAGCGATGGTACCGCCCTTTACAGCGGTACGCTCACAAGCGCGCAGGTAGGGGCACTCTATCACAAAACGCTGCGCAGAGCCACTTACCACACAGTCAACTGGGTGGTAGGTGAATCGCTTGTCGAAACAGATGAAAATGTGATTATCACTTCCGTTCCTTCCTTTGACGGCGTCGTTCCCGACTATGAGGATGCCCAAACACATTACACCTTCTGCGGCTGGAGCGACGGCACGCATACTTATGCTGCCGATGCCCTGCCTGCCGTGACGAAAGATGTGACCTATACCGCTGTGTATTCCGAAACGCCAAGGCAGCACAACAACGGCTCTTCCCTGACACTGAATGACGGTGTGAGCCTCAATGTTTATCTCGATGCCGATTCTTACGGCTTAGATGCAAGCAAAGCCGTTGTCAAACTCACTTACAATCACAATGCGGATGTCAGCAAAGAGCAGGCGGTCGGCACCGATGTTATCGCGCTTAGCGAAGCGACCAAGTACATTAAGAGCGGCGACTCCTACAGCGGCACTTATAAGTTCTCTTTCAAGATGGCACCGGCGCAGTTTGCCGATGACATTACGATAGAGCTCTATGAAAGCGCAAAGGCGGCAGAGCCGGTATTCTCCGCGACAACCAGTGTGAAAGTAAAATGCGAGCAGGTCAAAACACTTGCTGCGGCGAACGGTGCTTATGTTTCTTTCGCAGCGCTTTGCGGGGCTCTCGAAGACTACTGCACCGCAGCACAGGTGTACTTCGCTTATAACGCACCCGCAACCCCGGCGTATAACAACGATGCCGTGACCACGCTGACTGCGGCGGATATGGAAGTGCCGGAAGCCGGCGTCGGTATCGATACAAACGGTTATTCGTTCACTGTCGTTTCCGGCTTGGAAGTCAATATCTTCTACGAAGGCGACCTAAACGTAACCGGTGTGTCGATAGATTCGACCAAGGGTGTGAACGCCCTCACGGCGGCAACTGCTGCCAAAGGCGGTAAGAATTGCATCAATATCAAGGGTATCGCTTCCGGTAACTTCGATAACCTTGTGACAGTCGGCACCACAAAAGGTGATATCACTTTGGCAGCGACCACGATTGCCAAAGCCATTGTTGCCGGCTCCGGCAATGCCGATTATGTCAACCTCGCAAGAGCGCTCTATCTCTACAGCGTGCAGGCAAGCACATATTTTGGCTGTTAGCTCAAAAACGGCTCCGCGAAACGCGGAGCCGTTTTGCGCGACAAATAAGGATTTGTGGAGCCCTTGCGGCTCCCAAATCCTTATTAAATGAATAATTAATAATGAATAATGAATAGTTAAGGGCGACACATTCGCACTTGATTTTATATCCCCTCTGTCGGCTCTGCCGACATCTCCC
>JAFRJB010000047.1 GCA_017432485.1 Clostridia bacterium | reverse complement strand
TCCCATTCTGTAGTCTTCACGTGAATTCATAACCTTTGAAAGAATATACAGGAAATTGACATAAAACTTCGTTCCTGTGTTCTTTGAATGTGTGACGAGCTCTGTTACGTCTATTCTCGACGTTATCGAGGTTGAGCACTTGCAATCTTCCGTAAAGTGGCGAAATACGCCTTTACGATAATATGTCTCTTTGTCAATTACTTTATAATTCATTTTCTTCACCCTTACAAACTTCGATTTATCTATTTCATCCTTTTCTCAAATCTGAACATTCCATCCGGGAATTGCGCCCTATGCCTGCAAGGCAATTCACGCGCCGTCAGGCGCAATTCATTGTCGAAACAATAAGACTATTGTTTCGACATGTTCCGTATGCGGGAACATATCGACAGGCTGTATTTTTTTCACTTTATAACCGTTTTTGACTAAATAAAACAAATCTCTTTTTTGCGTTTCGGGGTTGCAGGAGATGTAGACCACGCGCTTGGGCGCGGCTTCGACCAGGCAGTGCAAAAACTGCTTGGAAGCACCGGCGCGGGGCGGGTCCATCATCACCACATCCGCCGCCTGCCCTTCGGCTTTTCGCCTGAGCATAAATTCACCCGCATCGGCACAGTAAAAGGCGGCATTTTTGGTGCCGTTTAAGCGCGCATTTTCGCGCGCATCCTTAACTGCGGCGGGGTTGACTTCCACCCCGATGACCTGCCCTACCCTGTCGGCGGCAATCAGCCCGATAGTGCCGATACCGCAATAGGCATCCAGCAGCACATCGCTCTGCTTTAAGTCGGCAAACTCCAGTGCCTTTGCATAGAGCACTTCGGTCTGCTTGGGGTTAATCTGGTAAAAAGACTGCGGGCTGATGTGGAAGCGGCAGCCGAGCAAACTGTCGGTAATTTTGCCGCTGCCAAAGAGCACTTCCTGCCGCTCGCCGAGCACGAGAGAAGTCTTTTTGTCGTTAATATTCCATACGAGTGTCGTGATTTCCGGAAACTGCTTTAACAGCGCCTTGGTGAAGTCTTTTTTGCGCGGGAACATGGAACTGCCGCTGACAAGCACCACCATCACTTCGCCGCTTTGAAACCCGCGCTTAACAAGCACATGGCGCAAAAAGCCGCGGCGCGTATCTTCATTGTAGGCAGTGAGCTTAAACGAGGGCAGGAGCTTGCGAATGCCCACAATAATCGCATCCGCCGTCTTGTCTTCAAGCAGGCACTCATCCACCGCCACAATGCGGTGGGAGGAGGACTGATAGATGCCCGAAATGAGCTTGCCGCCGCGCGTGGTGCCGAATGCCGCCTGCACCTTGTTGCGGTAGTGGTAGGGGTAGTCCATACCGATAATTTCACTCACGCGATGAAATTTACCGAGCAGCTTAATCACCTTACCCTGCTTGAAGCTTAACTGTTCCGGGTAGGTGAGGTTTTGCAGTTGGCACCCGCCGCACTTTTTGCGGTGCGGGCATATGTTGTCGCTTGTTTTTTTAGGTGTAATACTCATCTCTTCCCATTACCCATTTCTTTGGGTTCTCTTCTATGTATTGCAAATGATATATGTAATCTGCTTCATCGCGGATAATGTGGTCGTAGAACGAGCGCTGCCAAAGCGCAGTGCCGCATTGCTTATTTGTCATTCGTTTTAAAGTAGAAATGTATTGGGGTAATAGCGCATTAGCCGGCGTAGGGGTCGGCGCCCTCGACGACCCGTTTGGTCGGGTAATCTCAATCATTAAATGCAGATGATTTGGCATAATCACATATTTTGAAACCTTTATGTCAGAATACAGTGTATTCATTTTTACGATTTCATTCTCAACAATAGTGCCTACATGCGTTAATTCCAATAAAGGGGCGTCGAGGGCGCCGCCCCCTACAGAATTGCGCGTTATCTCCGCCAAAATGCATTGCATATCTTTCACACAAATTGTCACAAAATAGGCGCCGGTTTGCGCATAATTGAAATGTTGTAAGCGGGTTGGTTTTCGTTGCTGCATGATTCAAAGGAAAGTGAAAAAAGCAGAGGCAAGGGAAACATAGAGTGCCTTATCCCCTGCCTCAAGTTTAGGGTAAAAGGCGTCGAGCCTTAAAAGCCTCTGCCTTGCCCTTTTGGCTAATTTATCCGATTTTTCATTGCTTGGCGTCAGCCAAGCGGCTTCAATATCGAAATAATTATCACAAAAATTTCTTCGTGAGAGGTGCTTCGCAGTTTTGGTTAGCCTATTTTGCACTAAGATAAGGCAAAACGGTGAAGGAATGCTGTCGCATTGCGAAGCGTTTTAACGCAATATTAGGAGAAAAGAGGCAACCAAAACCTATTAAGGTTCGGCTCTTTTTACCCTATGCGTTATGCACCAACTCGGCTAGAGCCTTGAGCTGTGCTTTATTTTTTTCGGTCAGTGAAGTCTTAATCGTGATTAAATCGCCGATATATTCAATCCCCTGCATATTATCAAGGTATTCCTTCATCACTCTGCCGGCGCTCGGTGCCCACGAGCCGTTTTGCACGAGGGCAACCTTGCGGTTGCGGTAGGTCTTGTCGCGCAGGTGCA
The DNA here is from genome assembly GCA_017432485.1 of Clostridia bacterium. Classification (GTDB taxonomy): domain Bacteria; phylum Bacillota; class Clostridia; order Oscillospirales; family Acutalibacteraceae; genus RUG714. The sequence goes on along the minus strand of JAFRJB010000047.1, from coordinate 3,112 downwards.
GCATCAGCTCTTCCATCGGCGGGAAAAGCCCTGCATCATAGGAGCAGGCGAAAAAGACGGTCTTCGGGTAGCGGAACGCATCTTCCACACACTCGGCGCTGTCTTCTCTCGGAATTTCGGAGAATGCCACTTTCGGCTCGCCCAATGCCTTTAACTGCTCGGCAAAATACTCTGCCGCCTCTAAGGTGTGCCCGTGAATGGAAGCTACGGCAACAAAGGTGCCTTCACTCTCGGGCTTATACTGCGACCAGGTGTTGTATAAGTCAAGGTAATACCCGAGGTTTTCGCTCAAAACAGGGCCGTGCAGCGGGCAAATGACTTCAATCGGGGTGTCGGCAAATTTCTTCAGAAGCGCCTGCACCTGCGCGCCGTATTTACCGACAATGTTAAAGTAATATCTTCTCGCTTCGCATGCCCAGTCTTCATCGGTATCAATGGTGCCGAACTTGCCGAAAGCATCTGCGGCAAAGAGCACCTTTTCGCTTGTTTCGTAGCACATCATCACTTCCGGCCAGTGCACCATCGGTGCCGCGGTAAACTGCAATGTGTGCGCACCGAGGCTCAGTTCCTCGCCGTTTTTAACTACGACAATTTCATTGTCTACGCTTGCAAACTGAGGGAACATCGCTGCCGCTCTGTCGCCCATGACAAGCTTCGCTGCCGGGTATTTGGCGCAAAATGCCGCTACGGAACCGGTGTGGTCGGGCTCCAAGTGCTGAATAACCAGGTAGTCGGGCGCTTTGTCGCCGAGCGCGGCGGCGATATTCTCTAACCACTCATCAATTTTGCGCTTATCTGCTGCCGCCATGACTGCGGTCTTTTCATCTAAAATAAGATAGGAATTGTATGCCATGCCGTTGGGCACAATGTATTGGCTCTCGAATAAATCAAGGTCATAGTCATTGGTGCCGATATATTTAATGGTGTCGGTAATTTTCACTTGCATATTGTTTTCTCCTTAAATATTTATATGTTTATTATATAGAATACCTTTTGTATTTGTCAAGCGGGAAAATGATTGTGAAACCCCTACTATATTCAACAATCTTCGGCGCAATTTTTTAAGCAAAATCCCACTTGTTTTTTTGCGCGCTTTTCAATATAGTAATAAGTGAAAACCCGATAGGGTGAAGGAGTCGAGCCTTAAAAGCCTCTCCCTCGAGAAAGGGTAAATATATGAAACGATTAATAGCTTACTATTCCGCCAGCGGCGGCGCCAAGTTTGCCGCAGAGCAGTTTGTTTCGCTCTTAGATGCGGATATGCTCAGAGTCGATACCGTGATGAAATTCCCCCAAGGGACTTTCGGCAAGCACTTTATCGGCAATTTTATGAGCGTGTTTAATATTAAGCCGGCATTAAAAAAGCAGAGCCTGCGCCCGACCAAGTATGATGAAATCATCATCTGCTCGCCGGTGTGGGCGGGCAAATGTGCCCCGCCGATGCTCTCCTTTTTGAGCAAATATGACTTTACCGGCAAAAAGCTCTACTACTTTGCGACAAGCTATGTCGAAAACGAAAAATTTCTTATTGATGATTTAGAGCGCAAAACTCGCTCTAAAATTTGGGCTTACTCCACCGAGGCGAGCGAAGAAACGCGCGAAGAGAGCGCCTTGCGCATTAAAGAATTTTCGGAGAAAATCCTTTAATCAGGCAACAGGTTACAGGCAACAGGAAACAGGAAACAGGAAACAGAAACAGCGGATAATTCCGCTGTTTTTTTGTTATTTTATTTCCTGCTCTAAATTGCGAAATGTTTCGGTGTCAAAAAACTCCGTAATGGTGATGTTTAAACCATCACATATTTTTTTAATGGTTGAAATCCCGGGATTTTTACTTTGGCAATATATTATAGATTTCATTGTGGAATACGGGATACCGGAAATATTGGCTAACTGACAAAAATTATAGCCTTTCTGTGTGGCTAATTGTTCTATTCTTTCTTTTGTTGCCTGTGCAATCGTCATAAAAATCACCTCGCATAAACCCATAATAACGGTTTTATGCGAGGTAAATAGACGATAAAATATACTTTTGTATAATATATCGTCTATTTCACTTTCGATACACACATTTTGATGAATTCTTCAGGCGACATTTCGTGTCCGCTTAATGCTATGGCTATTTTCATTTCTTTTTCCACCTCCGCAGGGGTCGTGTTGAAATGCTCGGCAACCTGTTTTAATAATTTTTGATAGTTCATCATCTCACATCCTTTCAATAACATGCTTAAATAGTACAATATATAGTCTATCAAATCTTGTCGAAAAATGACTCATAACAAAAACAACGGCGGTCAAAGACCGCCGTTGTTTTATGCGACAAATAAGGATTTATCAAAGGCGTCTTTTAGAAAAAGACGCCTTTGATAAATATCTCCAATCCGATGGCTATCAAAATAATCCCGCCGACGAGTTCCGCTTTGGAAAACGCGCGGGCAAATTTTTTGCCCAACAGCAGCCCGACCAGGCACAGTGCAAAGGTGACCGCGCCGATGAGCAGCGCGCAAATGAGTGCTTGTCCAAACCCGTATTGCTCAATCGTAAAGCCGACCGAAAGCGCATCAATCGAAGTCGCTATGCCTTGTATAAGCAACTCTTTGAGCCCCACGGCACTCTTTTCCTGCTCCGGCTCTTTACTGCCTTTGAGTGTGCCGTAAATCATCTTGCCGCCTATATACAACAATAAAGCCAGAGCAATATAGGGAATGAAGGCTTCAAGCTTGGTGAAATACCCGACAACCGTGTGCACACACAGCCAGCCAAGCAGCGGCATCGCCCACTGAAACACGGCAAAAGTGCCCGCCACAGCGAGCATTTTGGATTTTTTCATCCCTGTTTCGCTCAAACCGTTGGCAACGGAAACCGAAAACGCATCCATCGCCAGCCCCACCCCGAGCAGGAGGGAATTTAGAATAAATGTAAACATAATACTCCTTTACAAATAAGGATTTGCGGAGCCCTTGCGGCTCCCAAATCCTTATTAAATGAATAATTAATAATGAATAATGAATAGTTAAGGGCGACACATTCGCACTTGATTTTATATCCCCTCTGTCGGCTCTGCCGACATCTCCCCTTAGGGGAGAAAATGGCGTAGTTTCAATAAAAACTA
>JAFRJB010000046.1 GCA_017432485.1 Clostridia bacterium | reverse complement strand
TTCTTCTGTATTTCGGTGCAAACACTATGTGATACTTGCAATTCCACTTTGTGTGTGCTAAACTTTTTGTGTCAAAATTTTCTTTTTTCATTACTTACCTCCGATTTTTGTATTGGTCTTGACTGGCAGGTCTTTTCCATTATACATCTTTCGGAGGTTTTGTTCACCGGTTAACCTCTTTTGAACCACGCGACTATCGCGTGGTTTTCGTTATACAACAAAAAAGCGGATGGTAAAACCATCCGCTTTCAATTTTCAATAGGAGCTTATTCCCCTTCTTTTTTATCCACAAGTTCTTCTACTTTTTTCTTAAAGTCAACATAGTCATAATACTGCTTATAGCGCAGCGATACTTTATATTTCTTTTCGCAGGCATCGCAATTAAACTTGGCTCTAAAGAATGCATTCTTAAATGACCACTTACTGATGCGCCGCATTTTGGCACCGCAGTTCGGGCAATACGTGTTAAACTTTTTGCGGTCAACCGCAGCGGAGTTTAAATCGCGAATGACATAGGGTTTAAAGTACAAGCGCTCGTAAAACTCTTCATCGCAGCTGGAAATATATTTTTCCAGCTTTTCTTTATTATAAGTTCTGCGCAGGCACTCGGCAGTCAGCGCCGCATCTTCCAGCGCGCGGTGGAGCTCTAAATTTTCTGTCGGGATACCGAGCATCTCCGCTGCCGTAGAAAGCCCTAATTGCGCTTCGTTGCCGGTTTTGAGAATGTTTTGGCAATACTTCTGCAAATCCGCATAGTAGTGCATAAACGGCACCATATCCGCACCGGAAAAATACTTGAAGTTTTCAAGCATCACATAGATATCGGTATTGCCCCAAGTCATCACCACGCTCGGCACATTGCCGATCCAGTGGCGGTAATCGCTCATCACACGCGTAAACCCGGAACCGTTGTTGATTTCTTCGTTGGTGATGTGAGTCAGTTCCTTGACCTTACGGCGCAGGCGGTTACCAAGAGCAGTATTAACAGTTTGCGAAAAGCGCGAAATCTCGCGAAAGTTTTCATCTAACTTCACGGCACCGATTTCGATAATTTCATTAAAGAACATGCCTCTTTTGGAAGAATAGACATTGTTCCACTCTAAATCCATCACGATATACTGCAAACTCACTCACCTCCCAAGGGTAAAAAGAAAGTCTGTTAAGCTTCTACTCATTTTACCCTGCTAAAAAAAGAAAAATAGGCGGAACACATCCGCCTAAGCAGTTATTTACGAAATAAACAGCAAAATAATGAATGCTGCCAACACCACAACAAAGAAGATAATGGAAAGAATGGTGGTGAGTTTCTTAAGCTTTGACTGCATTGTGTGACCTTTGTTTTTACCAAAGAAAGTATCGGCACCGCCGGCAATCGCACCGGACAAGCCTTGGGTGTTACTCTCTTGCATAAGAATTAAGATAATTATCAAAATAGAAGCCACAATCAGTATAGAACCGATTACATAACCGTACCAAGCCATGTGCTTTTTACCTCCAAAACATTTTGTAACTTTAGTATAATAGCATACTCGCAGATGAAATGCAAGTATTTTTTAATATAATAACTATATAAAAGGAAAATTTTATACAGTATGCTTCCCGATTTTGCGGTAAAACTATAGGTAGCGGCGAAAATCACTGCGTTTGCGTTTTTTGCCGCCTGTTCTCCAATGCGGGAACAAAACGCGGAGCGGCTATGCCGCTCCGTTAATTTAGATAAGGTATAAACCATCCTTTTCCAAACACTGAATACTGAACGCTGAACACTGAACACTATGACATTGTAAAGCCACGCTTTACAATGTCATCTGCTCGCCCACATCTTCCTCGCTCGGAAATGCACCGAGTGCGGGAAGATTTTTGGTTTTATAGCGGTAAGGCTTATCGAATTCCCCTTTGTTATACAGGCGAATACTTTCCACATTTTGGTTTTTCTTTTGGCGCATCACTGCCACGCCTTGGGTATCTTTGGTGGTTTTGGGTGCAATCATCGCCGTGTCAATCAAAAGCATTCTGGTCGAAGATGAAGTGAGCACTACTTCCGTATCCTCCGGAATATACATCATATCTGCCAAATCGAACTTGCCGCAGTAGGCCTTGATAAGCTTTTTGCGGTTGGATTTTGTCTCATAAGCGCTCATTTCCACCTTAGCGAGCTTCCCGTTGCCGAAAGCAAAGAGCATATAGCCCTTGTAAGCTTCTAAAACGACCATATAGCGCGCTTTTTCATCGGGTTCCATATCCAAAGCGCTCGGCACATAATCTCCCAGCACAGAGGCTTTAGAGTCTTGGAAGTCGGAAATTCTTGCCTTGTACACCTGGCACTTATCGGTAAAGAAGAGCACCTCCTTGGCATTGGTGGTTTCCAAACTCTGCACCACGCGGTCCCCTTCTTTAAGCTTCTGGTCGGAAGCCATGCGCAGCGACAGCGGCGTAATCTTTTTAAAGTACCCTTCACCGGTAAAGAAGACAGTTACCGGGTAATCGGGAATTTCTTCTTCCACCTCTTCTTCGGCAATGTCATCGAGATACAACAGTTTTGTTTTGCGCTCCTCGCCGTATTTTTCCATTACCGCTTTAAGTTCTTTAATGATAATGGTCTTAATACGGGATTTACTCTCTAAAATCGCATCTAAGAGTGCAATTTCTTCGCGAATTTTCTCAATATCTCTTGTGCGCTTAAGGATAAACTCTCTATTCAGATGGCGCAGTTTAATCTCTGCAACATACTCGGCTTGCACTTTGTCGATGCCGAAGCCTATCATCAGGTTGGGCACAACATCGGCTTCCTCATCCGTTTCGCGAATGATTTTAATCGCCTTATCAATATCGAGCAAAATCTTTTGCAAACCTTCGAGCAAGTGCAGTTGCTTGGCGCGCTTATCTCTGGTAAACGCGGTTCTGCGGCGCACACATTCAATGCGGAAGCGCGCCCACTGCTCTATGATTTCGCGCACACCCATCACGCGCGGGGTGCCGTCTACCAAAATATTGAAGTTACAGGGGAAAGAATCCTCTAACTGCGTTTGTTTAAAGAGTTTTGCCATCAATTTATCCGGGTCGGTGCCGCGCTTTAAATCAATGGTCAGGCGCAAGCCCTGCATACCGGTTTCATCGCGGATATCGGCAACTTCTTTGACCGTTCCCGCCTTGGCAAGTTCTACTACTTTGTCGATAATGGCTTCCACCGTTGCAGTCGGCGGAATTTCGGTAATATCAATACAGTGATTTTTCTTATCATACTCGTATTTTGCGCGCACTCTCAAGCCGCCGCGCCCGGTTTCATACACCTTTTCGAGCGCTTCCCTATCGTAGATAAAATAGCCGCCGCCCGGAAAATCCGGACCGAGCAATGTATCACCGATTACATGGTCTTTATTGCGCAGCACTTCAATCGTGGTTTCGCACAGTTCTTTGAGGTTAAACGAGCAAATTGAGCTCGCCATACCGACAGCAATACCGGTGGTGATATTGGCAAGCACTGTCGGGAACGTTACCGGCAGCAAGGTCGGCTCTGTCATTGTGTTGTCGTAGTTCGGCACAAAGTCGACTGTATCTTTATTGATATCGCCAAACAGCTCATTACAAATCGGTGCAAGCTTTGCCTCGGTATAACGCGAAGCGGCATACGCCATATCGCGCGAATAGGCTTTACCGAAGTTACCCTTGGAATCCACATAGGGATTGAGCAGCGCTTCGTGCCCTTTGGCAAGGCGCACCATGGTTTCGTAAATCGCACTGTCACCGTGAGGATTGAGTTTCATCACATCGCCAACGATTTTAGCACTTTTGGCGCGTTTACCGTCTAAGAGCTTGTCCAAATACATTGTGTAGAGCAGCTTACGGTGCGAGGGCTTAAACCCGTCAATTTCCGGGATAGCGCGGCTCAAAATAACGCTCATCGCATAGGGCATATAATTCTTGGTCAGCGTTTGCGTAATCGGCTGCTCAACCAAAGAACCGGCACCCTCAATATGGATATTATCGGTTAACTCCACAATATGGGAGGTTTCTTTATTGCTTTTCTTTTTTCTTGCCATAGTGCCTCCCCTTACATTAAGTCGGCATCATCCAAATACAGATGCCCGTTCGCGGTGATATAGTCTTTTCTGCCCTGCAGGTTATCACCCAAGAGCAGGTTGAACATTTCAAAGGTATTTTCTACACCTTCAGGCTCCACTTGAATTAAGCGGCGGGTTTTGGGGTTCATCGTGGTCATATTCATCATTTCCGGGTCGTTTTCACCCAAACCTTTGGAGCGCTGAATGACTGTCTTTTTCGCGTTTTCTTCGCCAATTTCTTCTAATACTTTGACTTTTTCCGCTTCGCTGTAAGCAAAATAGGTTTGGTCTTTAAATGTGATTTCAAACAGTGGCGACTCCGCAATAAAGACTTTCCCCTGCTCAATCAACGTCGGCATCAGGCGATAAATCATCGTTAAAATCAAGGTGCGAATTTGAAATCCGTCAACATCCGCATCGGTACAGATAATAATCTTATTCCAGCGCAGTGCGTTGATATCAAAATTATTGATATCTTTCTTCTTGCCTTTGGTTTCCACCTCAACACCGCAGCCCAAAACGCGAATAAGGTCGGTAATAATCGGGCTCTTGAAAATCTTGGTGTAATCGCTCTTTAAACAGTTAAGAATTTTACCCCTCACCGGCATTACTGCCTGAAATTCGGGGAACCTGCCCTGCACGACAGAACCTTTTGCCGAGTCACCCTCCACAATGTAGAGCTCTCTCTCCTCTACAATTTTGGAGCGGCAATCCACAAATTTTTCCACGCGGTTAATCATATCGGTGGAATTTTTAAGTTTGGTCTTAATCGCGACACGAGAAGCCTCCGCCCGCACTCTGGCGCGCATATTGATCAGCACCTGATTGGTGATTTTTTCGGCTTCATCTTTATTCTCAATAAAGTAGATTTCCAACTGATGCTTGAACATGTCGGTCAGCGCATCTTGAATAAACTTGTTGGTTATCGCCTTCTTGGTTTGGTTTTCATAAGAAGTCTGCGTGGAGAAAGAAGAAACGACTAAAAGCAGGCAATCGTCAATGTCTTGCATGGTGATTTTGCCATCACTTTTGACATACTTGCCCGTATTCTTCAAATACGCATCAATTTGGCTGATAAACGCGTTTCTGACTGCTTTATCAGGCGCGCCGCCATGCTCCAGGAAAGAAGAGTTGTGGTAATACTCTTTGCCCTGCACTTTGTTGGAAAAGCACAGTGCCGATGTCATCTTGACTTTATAGGTATCTAAGTCTTCTCTGTCTTTACCCTCGGCTTCACTTTCCCAATACTGCACAGTGGTAAACGCGGTGCCTGCCGCCAATTCTTCCACATAATCGGTAATACCGTTGGCATACAAAAACTCGGTGGTCTCAAACTTATTGCTGCTGCCGATTTGCTTTTTAAACACAAACTGTACACCCGCATTGACCACGGACTGCCGCTTGATGGTTTCAATGAGGTTTTCGGTAGGAATGGCGATATCCGTAAACACCTGTAAATCCGGTTTCCAGTGGATTTTGGTGCCGGTCTGTTTGCCGCTAAAGGGCTCTTTTTGCATTCCGCCGATATTAAAGCCCTTCTCAAAATGGAAGTTATATTGATAGCCGCCGGTGATAATCTCGGCGTCCATATATTCGCTGGCAAACTGTGTTGCACAAAGTCCCAAGCCGTTCAAGCCCAATGAATAGGTATAAGAACTGCCCGCCTGGTTGGTATTGTATTTACCGCCGGCATACAGTTCACAAAACACCAATTCCCAGTTATAGCGCTTTTCTTTGTTGTTGTACTCTACGGGAATACCTCTGCCGAAGTCCTGAATTTCCAACGAGTTGTCACTAAACTGCGTGATAATGATTTTTTTGCCGTGCCCTTCTCTGGCTTCATCAATCGAGTTGGAAAGGATTTCAAAGAAAGAGTGCTCACAGCCCTCTATTCCGTCTGAACCGAAGATGACTGCCGGGCGCAGTCTGACCTGGTCCGGTCCTTTTAAATGGACAATGTCTTCATTGCCGTAACTGCCTTTTGCTTTTTTTGCCATTTTTTCTCCTGTAATAACAATTTATAATAATATTTTAAATAAAACGCATACACTATATTTTACACAATATATAGTAGTTTTGTCAAGAAAAATCAACCAAATCCGCCAATATTTGGAAGGATAGTCCGCTTTTGCGAATAGAAAAAAGGCTGACTGCAAGAGTCAGCCTTTTTCGAAATCATATGATTATTTACTCTCATAGTGATAGCAATAGTCTTGGCAATCAGACGGCATTTTTGAGAACGCATATGTATAGATATCACTATATTGATCGGCGAAAATCTTATCATAGATATCTTCCTTTACAGCATAGTAGGTAAAGAATGTATCATAGTGATAACGCTTGTTCCATTTTTCCGCTATCTCTGTCGCCTGCCGGCGCGCTTTGTTATATGAAAGCAGTGTATCGGACTTGGAAAGTTTAATGGTATAGTAGCCGTCTATGTTTTCCCTGCCCCAAAATTCACACAACCACGCCTGTGCTTGCTTTTGCACTTCGCCGCGCGCATTTGCAGCAAAGTCTGCAATCGCAGGTGCCGCGCTGTCACCGAGTTCCTTAATAAACCCGCCGTCATCTTCCAAATAGGCGGCAATCGATTCATTGCTTTGATAAAGTTTATAGTTATATGCCGCAATACGGCTGTCAATATCCGCATAGCCCACTGCAATCAGCATAGCGATACAGCAAACGGCAATCATTTTAAAATACGGGAATTTTTCGGCAAAAATGCGAATGATAAGTGCAATAAACACCACACATAACATCGCAATAAAAATGCTTGTGAGCACACGCTTTTTGGTCAACCCGTAAAGCTGCATATACAGGTACATCTTTGAAAAAGAGGATGCAGCAATGACTAAAGATACCAGCGCTATAAAGCTTTGAAACAGTTTGTGCAGCGCGATACCGGCTTTTGAATCGCGCTTGGCAAATGCCATTGACAGCGCAATGAACAGCGCATTGAGCGCACAAATGCCGCACATTTCAAAGAATCCTTTTCTGGCATATTCACTTGCCGAGTAATTCGCAGGCAAAATACCGCGAAATGCCGAGAAAAAGTAAGCAAGCTGTGCAAACAGGTACACAAGGTAAACCAACGACACGCTACACAAGATTGTAACGGAAATTGCCGAAGGAAAAGTATGCCTGTCTTTTTTAGTGTGTACCTTCGCATCCCTTGCCGGAAGTGAGTAGCGCAGGGAAAAAGCGGGCGAAAGCAACAGCGGGAATAAGAGGGCGCCCAAGATTAATTTGGCAAATGAAAGTAGAAAATTAGAGAAAATCTTACTGATTAAACCTTTAAAAGCTGCATCGGCATTCGATAATAAAGCTATCAAGATAGCCACAATCGGCACCGAAATAAGAATGCCCAATAAGATTTGCCCGGTTTTGCTTTTTTCTTTTACAGGCGCACCTGCCGCACCCTTCTTTTTATCGGAAAAAGCGGAGCGGAACGGTTCACTGATATATTCAAACGGCAGCACAACCACATAGCGCGCCGCATCTGCAACCGCACCGATTTCCCCTGCCGGGAAGCGATTTTGGCGGGTCATCAGCAAAAAGTATGTGCCATTACAAAAGGCAATGCAAATAACTAAAGCGGTGTTGATAATCTCATCATTATATAGTGCAAACACTCCGCTTGCCGCTACAGATAGAATGCCCAACACAGGCGCATAGATGCTAAATTTCGGCTTATTATTGGAAAATATATAAATGTTTTGCAGCACAAACCACAGCACGTATGCCACGGTAAAGCCAAGTTTAAAAAAACCGGCGAAAAAGACTGCATGCACGGCAAATACAGAGAAGGCTAATGCCAATATCATCATCACCGCATCAAAGCCGTTTCCGGCAACGGGCGGATGTTTTTTCTTCGGTGCATATGCCGGCCGCGGCGGTGCATAAGGCGGCACGCCGCCCTGCGGCGGTACTGTTCCCTGCCCGGGAAACGCACCGGGCTGTTGATAATAGTTTCCATTCATATCTCATTCTCCTTTCTATTTGAAAACGAGTTATAAAAATACCTTCAGCCTTTAATGTAGCGAACAATTATCATTTTTGTATAAAGAAAATGTGAATTAATTGTGAATAAAAAACACGGTTGCTTCTATAAAGCAACCGTGTTTTTTTACTTTTCTTATTCGTCTGCCGGTTCATTTATTTGATCGGCTTGCGCATCGCTTTCTTCTAATGTTTCCACCGGAGGCTGCGCTGCGTTTTCCTGTGCCTCAACCGGTGCTTGAACCGGCTCTTGCGCAGCTGTTTCCTCAGCCGGTTGTTCCTGTGCCGCAGCGGGGGTTTCTTCACTATCCAGCGGCGGTAAGGAGCCGGTTTCGATTAAGGTCTTGAACTCTTCGCCTTCGAGTTTTTCTCTCTCAAGAAGCGCGTTGGCAACTAATTCCAAAGAATCCATATGCTCATTCAAGATCTGCTCGGTTCTTTGGTACTGCTCGCTGATAATGCGATTGACTTCTTTATCAATCTCGGCAGCAATTTCCTCACTGTAATTGCGCACGTGCGAATACTGCATACCGAGGAAGACCTCATCATTATCATCGCCAAAGGTAATCGGCCCTAACTTTTCGCTCATACCGTAGCGCGTAATCATATTTCTGGCAATATCGGTCGCGCGCTTAATATCGTTGCTCGCGCCGGTTGAAATATCACCGAGCACCAAAGCTTCCGCCACACGGCCGCCGAGCAATACAACGATATCATCGAGCATTTCGTTCTTAGACTGATAACTCTTATCTTCACTGGGCAAACTCATGGTGAAACCGCCGGCTCTGCCTCTGGGAATAATCGAAACCTGATGCACGGGGTCTTGCCCTTCCAGGAAGTAAGTGGCAATCGCGTGACCACCTTCGTGGAAGGCTGTGAGTTTCTTTTCTTTATCACTCATCTTGCGCGATTTCTTTTCGGGACCGACAACGACTTTAATCGCCGCTTCGTCGATAAGTTCCATCGTAATGGCTTTCTTATCATACCTTGCTGCAAGCAGTGCTGCCTCATTGAGCAGGTTTTCAAGGTCTGCACCGGTAAAGCCTGCGGTGGTCTTGGCAACTGTCTTTAAGCTTACATCCGGTGCGAGCGGTTTATTGCGCGCGTGCACCTTCAAAATCTCTTCTCTACCCTTCATATCCGGGTAGCTGACGGTTACCTGGCGGTCAAATCTGCCGGGTCTTAAGAGTGCCGGGTCGAGAATATCGGGGCGGTTGGTCGCGGCAATAATGATAATGCCTTCATTCACACCAAAACCGTCCATTTCCACAAGCAGCTGGTTAAGAGTTTGCTCTCTTTCATCGTGACCGCCGCCCATGCCGGCACCTCTGTGCCTGCCGACAGCATCAATTTCATCAATGAAGATAATTGCGGGCGCCTGCTTTTTTGCCTGCTCAAATAAGTCTCTGACACGGGAAGCACCGACACCGACATACAACTCCACAAAGTTGGAGCCGGAAATGGAAAGGAAAGGCGCATCCGCTTCGCCTGCCACTGCTTTGGCAAGCAAGGTTTTACCGGTTCCCGGAGGGCCAACTAAGAGCACACCCTTCGGAATTCTTGCGCCGAGGTCATTAAACTTCTGCGGGTTCTTTAAGAAGCGCACGATTTCGGAAAGTTCCTCTTTCTCTTCATCGGCACCTGCCACATCGTCAAAAGTCTTTTTCTCCTTTTGGTCGGCACCATTGCGCACTCTCGCTTTGGAGAAATTCATTGCCGAGCGGTGGTCGCTGCCCATAGCGCTGCCCATTTTTCTAATCAGGAAGAAGTAGGCAAGCACCACAATACCGATGAGCACAACCGTCGGTAACAGGCTTAGCCAAATCGAGCCGTCACTCCCCTTTTCGTAATCGGCTTTAATCGCCTTATCGGGGTTTTTGGCGTTAAACGCAACAACTTTTTCGTGAATATCGTTAACAAACATTGTCACATTCGGTACGGTATACTCTTGCACGGTCTTTTCGCCCGCCAATTGGTACTCTAACTTGCCGTTAGAGAGATTGAGTTTGTATTCTGTGACTTTGCCCTGCTCAAAATACTGCACGACTTCGTAGTATGCCGCTTTATCTTCGCTTCCTCTTCTGGAACCGATAAAGGCAATACCGCCGATAAATACAGCGAGCATCACGGCATACAAAATAATGGTCTTAATTTTGGAATTGCCGCTGCCCTTGTTTTCGGGCTTGTTAAAATTAGCGTCCATGAAACTATATCTCCTTTTGATGATTGACTTATTTGGAATATACTTCGGGTTTTAAAACACCGATGTATGGTAAATTTCTATACTTTTCATCGTAGTCAAGACCATAGCCGACCACGAATTCATCGGGAATAACTTTACCGACATAATCGGCAACAATGTGCTTTGCCTGGCGCCTTTCGGGTTTGTCTAAGAGAGTGCAAATCTTTATGCTGGCAGGTTTTCTGGCTTTGAGCAACTCGATGGTATACGCTAATGAATTGCCGCTGTCAAGAATATCTTCGACAATGAGCACATCCATACCGCTAATATCTACGCCCAAGTCTTTGATCATGCGCACCGCACCCGGTGTGGTACCGCTGCCGTAGGAAGAAATTGCCATAAAATCAATGGCACACGGAATGCTGATGTTTCTGAAAATGTCTGCACAAAACACAAATGCACCTTTGAGCACACTGACTATAATAATATTTTTATCCTTATAGTCCTCAGAAATTCTTGCCCCTAAATTTTTACAAATCTCTTGGATTTCGGCTTCATCCGCCAGAATATACGCGATGTCATCTCTCATCTGAGCCATACTTTATTCCCTCACTAAATACAAATATAAAACCTCTTTTGTATCGGCATCCGGTGCCGCCGCCGCATCGGGCGTTGAACCGAGTGTACCGATGACATCTTCACCGCGCAAAAAAACAGGAAAAGCGCTTCTTTGCTCCGGTGCCCAATCAATTTCGGCAAGATACTTTTTCATGCTCTTGTGCAAAGCGCGCTTCGCATCGAAAAAGCGGTCGCCGTCCTGCCGATTGCGGCAGATCAAATTAGACTTTATTTTATCACAATCGACAGTGAATGAAAACCTGTCTTTCGTGAAATTTTCAAATTGTTTACAATTAAGTTTTTTAACTTTCAAAACGCCGATGGGCAATGGATATTCCCCCGGTTTTACTTCAAAACAGTAAGTGCCGTTTTCAACTGCTGCGGGAAATTCAAGCTTCCCTGCGCGCACGCGCACCACCGCGCCGCCGTTAATTTGCACTTGCCCGCCGCTTTCCAAAATACTCTCTATTGCTTTTAAATGTGTGTACTCAGGAACCGTGCTGATTTTTTCGGCACAGAGCCCTCGCAGCACTTCACTGCGAAGCGCTTCCGGCAAAGCGGAAATTGCCACGGCATCACTGCCGTGCGCGAGCAAAAAGTTTTGCGCCTGTTCTTCCAAATAATCATTTTGTTCGCGCAAAATTGCCATTGTCTTGGCGGCATTCATTTCAAAAGCACCGTTGATTTCTTTTAAGCGCGGAATAATTTGCCGGCGAATGGCATTGCGCGCATAGTCTTCGCACAAATTGCTTTCATCTTCCATATGCGGCAAATGATGCTGTTCTAAATAGCTAAGCACTTCTTCACTTGTGCAATCTATGAGCGGGCGAATCAGCTTGCCGCGCACCGGCGGAATACCGCACAAGCCTTTTGTACCGCTGCCTCTGGCAAGGTGAAAGAGCATCGTTTCCACACTGTCGGAAAGTGTGTGTGCTGTCGCGATTTTATCGGTACCGAGGCTTTCAAGCGCTTCGTAGCGCAGCACTCTGCCGCACTCTTCTTCGCCTAAACTTCTCTGCTTTGCCTGTTGCGGCACATCCACGCGAAAACAGCGATACGCTACACCAAGCTGCTCACTGAGACCGCGCACAAATTGTTCATCTCTGTCGGCAGTTTTGGCGCGAATGCCGTGGTGAATATGCACGGCAGTCAAATTTAACGCAAATTCTACTCTCAGAACGCACAGAATATGAAGCAGCGCCACGGAATCTTTACCGCCCGAAACGGCAACTGCCACGCTGTCACCGCGCTGCAGCATTGCATATTGTTGAATTGTCGCAAAAACCTTCTGTTCCATTAAGTAAAATCGGAATCCTTAATATACTGAATTGCCGTAAACTTGGAATGTGCACCGTCAAAATGCAGTTTGATAGTATCGAGCCCGCCGTGGCGGTTCTTGGCAATAATCAGTTCCGCCGCTGTCGGGTCAACATCCTGCGCCTCTTCATCGGGCTCGGTGCCGGGCGTGGTGTAGTAATAATCTCTATGCAGGAAAAGTACCACATCGGCATCCTGCTCAATAGAGCCGGATTCTCTCAAATCTGTCAGCACCGGTCGGCGGGCTCTGCCTTCTGCCGAGCCTCTGTTGAGCTGCGCACAGACCACTACGGGAATGCCCAATTCCTTCGCCATCACTTTGAGTTCTCTGGTGAAAGCGGAAACTTCCTGCACACGGTTTTCTTTGTGTTCCGTGGGGCTTAACAAACCCAAATAGTCGATAAACACAATATCGACATTTGGCACGCGCCGCACTCGACTCTTAAGCGCCGGCACGGTTAAGCCGGTAGTGTCATCCACATATAAATTTGCCATGGAATACCTGCCGATGGATTCACCGATGGCAGTCCAATCCTCTTTTTCCAATTCGCCGGAACGCAGTTTGCCGTTTTCGATACCGGAGTCCATGGAAAGCAGGCGCTCCGCAATTTCCTCTTTACTCATTTCCAGAGAAAAGAGCAACGCTGTCTTGCCTTTGAGCATCGTGACATTTCTGGCAAAATTAAGAGCGATATTGGTTTTGCCCATTGCCGGGCGGGCACCGATAATAATGAGGTTGCCCTTGTTAAAACCGGTTAACACTTTGTCTAAAACTTTATAACCTGATTCAATGCCTTTTTCAGTTTCTTCGCCTTTGGCAAGGCTTTCAACACGCGGCATTAATTCATTAATTAAGATTTCGCCGATTCTTTTCGGCTCACTTTTAATCGACCTGCCGGAGCGGATATCATAAATGCGCTTTTCTGCCGCATCAATCACACCGCTTGCATCATCGCCCGCTGCATTGGCTTCTTGAATGGTTTGATTGGACGCCGTGATGACAACGCGCAAATAGTATTTTTCGCGCACGATATTGGCATACTGCTCCACATTGGCAGTGCTGGGCACACAAGCGGCTAAATCCAGCAAATACTTTCTACCGTCCTGCTCACCCCAATCACCGCTCTCTTTGAGGCGGTCATTGATAATAACGGGATCAATTTTTTTGGAAAGGGCATCCAAACTCGCCATAATTTCAAAGATTTTACGGTTAAGTTCCACAAAGAATTCATCTGCCTTTACCTTGTCGGCAATATCTTTAAAACAGTCGGGTTGCTTGAGAATGCAGCCCAACAAAGCCTGCTCCGCTTCTACAGAGCAAGGTAAATTTTCAAAATTAAAAACATCCGCCATAGTATTGTCCTTTCCGAATAGAGTAAGGCAACAGCATTAAGCTTCACTCACCTGAACATACAAAGATGTGCTCACGCCCTGCGGCAGCTTCACCTCGACATTGTAGGTGCCGAAGGTTTTAATATCCGACTCGAGCGATACTTTCTTCTTTTCAATATTGCAGCCGAATTGCTCGTTGATAGCCGCCGCCACTTCTTTGGTGGTCACGGAGCCGAACAATCTGCCGGCAGAACCGGCCTTGGCTTTGATTTTAATCGTTTGCGCATTTAATTTTGCCGCGAGTTCTTCCGCCGCCTGCAATTCCTGCGCTTTGTGGTAATCGGCAGCCGCCTGCTTGGTTTTGACTTCATTCATCGCCTTTGCATCCGCTTCCACCGCCAAACCCTTGGCAAGCAGGAAGTTTCTGGCGTAACCGGTTGCGGCATTAACCACATCCCCTTTTTTACCTAAGGATTTGACATCCTGTAACAATACAACTTTCATTTTCTAACCCTTTCTATACTTCCATAATGGTCGGCAAAATCATCGGATTGCGCTTGGTTTGCCTGTAGATAAGTTTCGAGATTTCATCGGCTAAGCGCGAGCGCAAAGCATTGGCATCGTAATTGCGGCTTCGCAGGAAATCTTCAATCACTTCTTCGCTGCGCTTTTCAATAGCGGTAATCAGCGCTTCGTTTTCTTTCATATACACAAAGCCTCTGGAAACCACTTCGGGTCCTGCAAGCAAGAAGCGCGAATGCATATCCACTGCCGCCGCCACACTGATCATACCCGCCGAAGAGAGCTTACTTCTGTCGCGCAACACAATAGATTCCACATCGCCGTAGCCGGAGGAGTCGATAAAGGTAACGCCTGCCGGAATTTTTTCGTTTGCCTCCACTCTGCCTTTGGCATTAATGGTATATTTTGTGCCGTTTTCGGGTATTAAGATTTGCTTATTTGTATAGCCCATTTTGCCCGCTAACGCCGCATGCTTTTTCAAATGCTTTTGTTCACCGTGCACCGGGATAAAGAGTTTGGGTTTGACCAAACTGATCATCATTTTTAACTCTTCCGCACATGCGTGACCCGAAACATGGGTTTGGTACATATTTTCATAGATGACTTCGGCACCGTGCTGAATTAAGCCGTTGATCACATTGCCGACACCTCTTTCATTACCCGGAATCGGGCGGGAAGAAATGATGATATAGTCATTGGCGGTTATTTCGACCTGGCGGTGTTCGCTCAGCGCCATTTTGGAAAGCGCCGCCATCGGTTCACCCTGCGAGCCTGTACAAATGAGCACCAATTTGTGGTCGGGGAAATTCTTGATTTCCTCTTTCGTAACCAAAAGCCCTTTGGGCACTTTCAGGTAACCCAGCTCTTCGCCGAGCGCCACAATATTGCTCATGCTTCTGCCCATAACGGCAACTTTGCGCTTAAGTGCCTTCGCCACATCCATAATTTGCTGAATGCGGTGCACATTCGAAGCAAAGGTTGCTACAATAATGCGCCTTCTCCCGGCTTCACGAAACAGCGCTTCAAAGGTGCCGCCAACCATGCTTTCCGAAAAGGTATAGCCTTCTTTTTCCGCATTGGTGCTGTCTTGCAGCAGTGCAAGCACCCCTTCTTTACCGAGTTGTGAGAGCCGCGGCAAATCAATTACCTCGCCGTCAATCGGTGTTGTGTCAATCTTAAAGTCACCGGTCTGCACAATTGTGCCCGCCCCGGTTCTAATGGCGAATGCCACTGCATCGGGAATAGAGTGGTTGACATGAATGCACTCCACAGAGAACTTGCTGACTTTTATAGTATCGCCCGCGCGGAACTTTTTGAGCGTGCAGGTATTGAGAATACCGTGCTCGCGCAATTTTATCTCAATTAAACCGATTGTAAGTGCCGTGCCGTAAATGGGCACATTGATTTCTTTCATCAAATACGCCACGGCGCCGATATGGTCTTCGTGCCCGTGGGTAATAAACATCGCTTTGATATGCGCGGCGTTTTCTTTGAGATAGGTGAAGTCGGGTATCACGGCATCCACACCGTGCATATTGCTATCGGGAAATGCCAAGCCGCAATCGACAATAATCATTTCACCATCGTATTCATAAACAGTTAAGTTTTTACCGATTTCGCCTAAGCCGCCCAAAAAGGAAATGTTTATTTTTTTCGGTGCTTTTGACGGTAATGCTTTTGTATTCTTTTTTCTTGCCGTGTTTTTCTTAGGTGCACTCTTAACATTCTGCTTGGGAGCCGCTTTCTTTTTACTGCTTTGTTTTTGCGCAGCAGAAGCCGCCTTTTTCGGTGCACCGGCGGTATGATTTTCCGCCACTTTTACTTTCTTACTCACGCGCCGCCTTGTCTGCTGTACGGCAGACTTTTTCTGTTTTTGATTAGCAGCCATAAATTGTTCCTTTCTAAATTATATGTAAAAGATTAATATCAATATAAACAAATATACAGGATTATATTTTACAAGGATTAATCTTTAAAGTCAAGAAATAAATTAAACTTGATAAAAAATCGCCTAAATGCTATAATTTTACCATCAAAATGAAGGATGACGCATATGAAGACCATTCAACTTTATACCGATGGCGCCTGTTCCGGCAATCCGGGCCCCGGCGGCTGGGGTACAATTCTTGTGTATAATGGTATTGAAAAGGAGCTTTCCGGCTACGACCCCTCCACCACCAATAACCGCATGGAGCTGACCGCAGTGATAGAAGGCTTAAAAGCACTCAAAGAGCCCTGCTGTGTTGAACTGACGACCGACTCTAAATATGTGGCGGATGCCCTGCTGCTCGGCTGGGCAAAATCCTGGCAGGCAAACGCCTGGAAGAAAAAAGATAAGAAGCCGGCGCTCAATCCCGATTTATGGGAAGAATTGCTCGCACTGTGCGAAACCCATAAAGTAGATATCACATGGGTCAAAGGTCACGCCGGGCACCCTTTTAACGAGCGCTGTGACGCCCTCGCCACCGGAGAAATAGAAAAGCACAAATAAGGATTTGTCGAGGTCTACGACCTCGACAAATCCTTATTTGAGCAGTCAGCGGTCAGCAGTTAGCGAATGGTGGCGTTGCTACGCAACTCATTTAAATCGGGTGCGGGTGTCCCGCCCTCGGCTGGTTGTCGACTGCCGGCTGCCGACTGCTGAGCGACAGCGCGACAAATCCTTTTTATCGAAATATTTTTCTATTTTCCTGAAGAAATAGAAAAATATTTCGACAAAAAACAATATCCCAAAGCGATTCGGCTTTGGGATTTGTTTTTTTACAAACGCATTAGCGCTGTCGGTTTCCCTGCGGAGCATTGGGGCATTCGCCTTCATAATCCATCGGGGTATCACAGCCGCAGGTATTGCAGGTGCCGCTGCTGAGCGGGAAGAACTCTTCGAGCGGAAAGTCGAAGCTTCTAAACACATCACAGGGGCTGTCGCTGCCAGCATTGCACTCTTTTTCCGGTACGGCAAATTCATAAGACGGCAGGGTTACCTGTGCAGCTCTGTTGAGTTGCATAATCGAAAACAGACCAAGTGTCGCCACTATCTTTTTCTCCCCTACGTTTTGTGCCAAATCGCCGCCCATCGCTTCGTTAACGGCTTCGGGAATCTGCACACAGCTCGGGAACTGATTGTTCACAATCTCGCAGCCCAAGAGCATCGGGCTCATCGCCTGCACCTTGGCAACCGGCTCCGTGACGGATGAAGGCAGTGTTGCTGTATCGGCACTGCTGAAAGTGTTGACTTGACCGGAAGCACCGTAGAGCATAGAGCGCTTGGTGAACGTGCAAACACCCTGCATGGAATCGGGTGTGCCGGAACCGGGCTGATACACATCAACATCAACCGTAAAGTAATAAGTTGCTTCCACAGCATAGCAGCCGCGGTTATAAGAAACCTCATCCACATCCACATAAGCGGTCAAAATATCTGCATTCGTCGCTTTCACGGAGCATGCCGACTCAATCAGCGGCGCATCATCGGCAGGAAATACCACTTCGAGGTTTTCCAGGCAATCTCTGTCGGCACAAGAATCATAAATCCTTGTGATATCGGCACTAATTGCCCTGTCAAACTGCCTGTCGCAGCAATTCCCACCGCCTGCAGCACTGCCCCTATTGTTTCTGTTAGGCATTCTTTTTCCTCCTTGTTAGCATTAAAGCAAGACAATACTGTCTAACGCTTCAATGTTATTGTATGAAAGAAATCAAAAAAATGTGAAAGCGCGCCCGGTAAAAAAAATAAGCACGTCTGTCGACGTGCCGTATTTTTTATTGTTCTACCGCATAAACAGAAACCTTGCGGCGTTTTTTGTCATATCTCTCATATTTAACCCTACCGTCAATCTTAGCGTAGAGAGTATCGTCACTGCCGATACCTACGTTATTGCCGGGGTGAATATGTGTTCCTCTTTGTTTGTAGAGAATGTTACCTGCAAGTACAAACTGACCATCAGCCTTCTTGGCGCCGAGGCGCTTGGATTCACTGTCTCTACCGTTCTTTGTAGAACCCATACCTTTTTTATGAGCAAATAATTGGATATCTAATCTAATCATCTTATTACCTCCTATTAAGATACAGTTACATGTTCGGGGTACTGCTGCGCCAACTGCTCCAAATGCAGTTTCAAGCCGCTGAGTACACCTTGTGAAGATTGCGATTTCACACCTTTTAAAAGCAAATGCCCTTCTCCGGTTTCAATCTCAGGGATGTCACCAAACACCTCGGTGATGGTGTTGGCTGCCATAATTGCCGCAGAACTGACTGCACTGCACACAATATCGCTGCCATGCGCCGCAAACAGCGCGTGCCCTTTCACTTCAAAGCCGCTCAGGCTGCCTTCGCTTTCAAAAAATTCAACCGTAATCATTAGCCGACAATCTTGGTAATCTCAACCTTGGTGTAAGGCTGACGATGACCTAACTTGCGCTTTTCGTTCTTCTTGGGCTTATAAGTCATTACAACGATTTTCTTAGCTTTGCCGTTTTTGAGAACCTTTGCTTCGACCTTTGCGCCATCCACATACGGTGTGCCAACTTTAATATCATCGGCACCGATAGCAATAACTTTGTCAAAAGTAACAGTTTCGTCTGCTTCTACAGCGAGCTTCTCGATATAGATCACATCGCCCTGTTCCACTTTGTACTGCTTACCGCCTGTTTCGATCACAGCGTACATTTCATATACCTTCCTTTATTAGTCTCGCTACGAGGGGGCTCCCGCAGGATTGTGAACCTGCCTTTTATAAAAAGACATAGTTCGCCCTTGGTATGCGGCATTTGGTATTCTAACACAACAGGCGTGCTTTGTCAATCATTATTTGATATTTTTATTTGTTTTATAAGCTTTCAAAGTATTTTGCATTAGAATAGCGATTGTCATCGGTCCTACCCCGCCGGGAACCGGGGTAATAAAGGAAGCTTTTTCCTTGACATTTTCAAAGTCCACATCGCCCTGCAATTTGCCTTCGGCATTGCGATTGATACCAACATCAATGACCACGGCGCCTTCTTTAACCATATCGGCAGTCACGGCACCGATTCTGCCGACCGCACTGACCAAAATGTCGGCACCGCGGCAAAGTTCTTTGATGTTTTGCGTTTTGGAGTGACAAATCGTAACAGTCGCATTTGCGTGCAACAACAGCATTGCCATAGGCTTGCCCACAATATTGCTTCTGCCGATAACCACCGCGTTTTTGCCGCTGATGTCGATATTGTAGTACTTGAGCAACTCCATCACGCCGGCAGGTGTGCAGGGAGAAAAGGTGTAATTGCCAATCATCACTTTACCCACATCCGCTTCGCAAAACGCATCCACATCTTTGGCGGGAGAAATGGCTTCAATAACCGCCTTCTCATCCAAATGCTTCGGCAGGGGCAGTTGGCAGAGAATACCGTCAATCTTATCATCGCAATTTAACTTCTTAATTAATGCGATAAGTTCGCCTTGTGTAGTATTTTCTGCTAATGCATACTCCTCACTGTGAAAACCGCAGTATTCACAGGCTTTTTTCTTGTTGTTGACATAGACTCTTGAGGCGGGATCATTGCCCACAATAATCACCGCAAGCCCCGGTGTATAGCCGTTTTCTTTGACTTCTTCGGCAATGCGGTCTTTGACAGCCGCTGCAACTATTTTTCCGTCAATCAGTGTCATTTTCACCCTCCGAAACATCTGTTTTTTCTTGATTATTCTCACTGCTTTCGCTGTGCGGCGGTGCAGTTTCTTCTAAAATTTCGCTATCGCCCGCATCCGCTTCCGGCGCTGCTGCCGGCTGCCCGGCTCTTGCAAATTTTCCACTGTAAATCGGGTCGATATAGCCTTCTCTGACCCAATTACCGTCTTTATCAAAACCGGGTTCATGGGGTGCTTTGTTCTTCCAGTCAATCTTTTCGCCTTCCCTCTTTTTATGGCGAATTTCTTGATGAAGCGGGTGCTTTTTAGCATACACCAAACCGAGCACAAGCCAAATGATGCCCGCCAGCACCATCACCAAGGAAACCACCTGCGAAACGCGGATGCTGCTGTGCCCTATGTAGAGCGAATCGGTGCGAATGCCTTCAATGAAGAAGCGCCCTGTTCCGTACCAAATAAGATAGATAGCAAAGATTTCGCCTCTGAATTTGCGCCATTTATTGCAAATAATGCGGCAAACAATAAAACCGGTGATACACAAAGCACTTTCATATAAAAATGTGGGGTGTACCGGTTGGTCGGGGTAAACCGTGACGCCTTTTGCCGCCAAATCGGTTTGTACGGAAAGCAGGTAATCTCTTGTTTTTTCGCTGTACATTCGAAACAGTGCCGTGGTGGTATTGGTGCCGAACGCTTCTTGATTAAAGAAATTGCCCCATCTGCCGATGCCTTGCGCGAGCAAAAAGCTCATACCGCATAAATCCAGCAGATTGGTAATGGACAGTTTTTTGACAATACACACAATTGCAGCCGCAATCAGCGCCGCAATCAGCCCGCCGTAAATGGCAAGCCCGCCATTCCATATCTTAAAAATCTCGCCCAAATGGTCTTTATAGTAGTCCCACAGACTGAAAACATAATAAAGGCGCGCGCCGATAATACCGGCGATGGTGCCCCAAATGGCAATGTCAAGCATATGGTCAATGCTCATGCGCCACTTGTAGGCGCGCATACCGCCCATAATGACCGCAATGGTATAACCGATTGCGATAATTAAACCGTATTTTGCTACGCTGCCGAAGGCAACAGGAGAAACAGTAAAACTTAATCCCAGACCTTCAAAAAATACTTGAACTTTATCCATACCCTATCCTTTCTCAACCTTTTTGCGGCGGTACAATCAGAGCGATTGCCGCGCGATGCGTATCGTATTTTGAGTCAAGACACGCTTCTATATCTTCCGCTGTGAGGGTTTGGTACAATTCCCACTCATCAAAGAGCCCGTAACCGCCCATTTCGCTCTCCATCAATTCGGAAGCAATATCTTCCACGGAATTAAAGCCTTTAATCATTGTACCATATAATTCCTTAATAACGCAATCAAATAATTCTCGGTCAATCCCATCGCGGCGCACGCGCGCAACTTCCGCTTCAAAGCGCTGTTTTATTGCTTCACCGTGTTCACCGGTACCGGTAAACAAAATCGCCGCATAGTCTCTGCCGCAAAAATACTCGCTGCTGAAATCTTCACCGATGAGCCCTTCCTGCAATAACTGCTCATATAGCGGCGACATGGTGCCGATAAGGATTTGGTTTAAAATAATCGTTTCAACCCTTTCCTTCAGACTTTTTAAGCCGCTGCAATCCTCTTTGTAACCAAAAGCATAGACCGGTATGCTGACCGGCATTTCACGGCACACTCTTGTTTCTTTAATCTCCGGCGGTTCCGCCAGCGGTGCCGGCGTTGCCGACTGCCTGTCGGCATAGCGAATGTGCGCATCGCAAATATCAATGATATTTTGCACTTCCACATCACCGCACACACATAACACCATATTTGAAGGTACATAAAACCCTTCATAAACTGCATACAACTGCTGCTCTGTTATGGTCGCAATACTCTCTACACTGCCGGCAATATCGGTATTGACCGCGCAGTGGTGATACAGCGCGCCGAACAATTCCATCATTGCCTGCCAACCGGGGTTGTCCCGATACATTTTAATTTCCTGCCCGATAATCCCCTGCTCTTTTTGAATGGTTTGCGCCGTAAAATACGGCTCGCTCACAAAATCAATCAGCGAAGTCAGGTTTTCATGGAAATTCTGCGAACAGGAAAACAAATAACAAGTGCGATCAAACGAGGTATAGGCATTGGCTCTGGCACCGGTAAGCGCAAACTTTTCAAAAGCATCTTTTTCTTCACTTTCAAAAAGCTTGTGTTCTAAAAAATGCGCCGTACCGTCAGGCAGCGTAACGGTTTTACCGTCCGCCGTCACAAAACGACTGTCAGCCGAACCGAATTTCGTGCCGAAGAGAGCATAATTTGTCTTATAATCCTTTTTCGGCAACACCAAAATTTTTAAGCCGGAGGGATGCTCTACGGCATAGTAGGTCTCACCGATAATGTTGTTTTCGATTTTTCGAATATTCATATTGATTTAATCCTTATGATTGTTCTTTTCCCAGTGAATACAAGGTATCCAATACCGCAGTTTGGGCGCAGGCAACAATTTCTTCTTTTGTGACCGCTTCCATCTTTGCAATACTCTCTTCCACGCAAAGTATTGTTTCATCAAACATCTGTGGCAAATACCACTGCGCGATATCGACAGGCGTATCCAAAGATGACAGGTAAGCATCTTTGAGTTTGCGCTTGGCAATGGCAATTTCTTCATCGGTAATATTGCCGCTTTGCATTTCTTCCAATTGTGCGCGCACGGCAGCAACTGTTTTTTCGCGGTTTTGGCTCTCTATACCGCTAAATACCATTAATGTCTGCTTTTTCAATGCGCAAACCGAAGAACAGTAGTAGCATAAACTCATCTTTTCTCGCACCACTTTGGAAAGCTTTGACATTTCGCTTCTGCCGAAAATCATATTCATCACTTTAAACACATGTTCATTCTCACAGTCTACGCAAAAGCCCATATTGAGCTTGCACTGTTCGAGCGGTTCTTCCTCATGAAATTGCTTTAACTGCGTGCTTTTAAGATGCTTTGCAATGACAGGCTTTTCATAATTTCTTTGTGTTTTTTGAAACGCCGCGCGCACGGTTTCGGCAATGCTTTGGGCATCGGTATCGCCGACGGTAAGCACAAATATTTCGGCTTTTTCAAGCATGTTTTTCCAGGCTGCGGTAACCGAGTCGGCAGTTAATGCTTTCACCTGCTGCTCGGTGCCGTTAGCAGGCACTGCCGCCCCTTCACCGGCATAAAAGATTTCTTGAAAACGCTGCACACTGTATGCCATTTTATCGCTTTGCACTGCTTGAATATCTTCGATGAGCAAGCGCTGTTCGCGCTGCAGGTTTTCTGCTTTAAATAAACCGTTTTCATCTAAATCCGGCTCAAAAATACAGGCGAGCAAAAACTGCAGGCATTCTCGGCTGATAACTTCCCCGGCCAAAGCAAACCGGTCTGCCACGGTGCTGATGGTAAATGAGAGCACATGGGCATCGCCGACAATTGTCGAAACGCCGGAAAAGCCCGCCCCGTAAAGCGAGGCGAGTTTGCGTTCCATTTGCATGGTTGTGGGGTATTGCTTCGCCGTATAGCGTATTAAACCGGGCACTGCCGCCAATGCGCTTGCATGCTGCTCTTGTGCAGGTAGTGCAAAGCGAATGGTGATGCGCGTGCTTTTAAAGCGGTCTGTGCGGTAATGCAGCATTCTAGCCCCATCAAATAAGTGAATTTGTCGAATATCTTCCAATTCTTATCTCCTTTAATCTCCCGAGAAAATTACCATTTTATAGTATCATAAACGCTATTTGATTTCAACACCGTCTCTCATCAATTCCACCAAAATTTCAGCAGAAAATTTGGTGGAAATTTATAAAATTATTTTCATAATTTTATTTAGATTGATTTTTATACGCACATAATATATAATATTTTTATATATTGGATTGTTATGCGCTATCCGGCGCTTTTTGGGGGAACATTGATGGATTTTAAATCTTCACCGTTTATGTATGCGGTCGGCAGTGCGATTGTGGTTTTTGTGCTTGCACAGTCCACCTTCTTTCTTGTCCGCGCCGTCAAACGGGGAAAGGAGTTGGGCATCAGCGGTGAAAAAATGAAAAATGCCGCTGTGCAGTCAGCACTGTTTTCCATAGCACCCGCGATATCCATTGTAGCAACCGTGGTTGTGCTTTCCGGTGCATTAGGCGTTGTTCTCCCCTGGATTCGCCTGACCGTTATCGGCGCCATTCAATACGAAACCTCTTCGGCACAATCCGCTTTAAATGCGATGGGCAATTCTGCCGGCCTTGCGAGTGCCGTTACCGACCCGACACAGTTTACCACCGTTGCCTGGGTAATGACCGTCGGCTCCATTATGCCGCTTATCATTCTGCCGTTTGTCTTAAAAAAGTTGCAAAAAGGCATCGGCAAAGCAATGAATAAAAATAAGCTTTGGGCAGATTTAATGAGCGCCGCTGCTTTTATCGGTATTATTATTGCCTTCGTGGGCAGAGCCATTCTCGGAACCGGCGATAAAGAGTTAGACATTATCGGCGATGGTGCCGGTGTGCTTTCCATCACGGGCTTGCTCGGTTCGGTCGGCTTTATGCTCTTGTTTACATTATTGGTCAAGAAAAAACCGAAATTGCAAAAATTTGAAAGTTTTGCAATGCCGTTAAGTATGTTTTTAGGCATGGGCTTAGTGCTTTTGGTCAATCACTTCCTGCCCGCTCAATACCTGATTGAATGGAGGTATTGAGGATGAAAAGCTATTTTGACAAAACCCACACTTGGGGCAGAATTTGGACTGTAGCAGCACTTATTATTTTTCTGCTGGTTCCTGTTGCTTTCAGCATTCACCTAAATGCATGGCCGAAAGCGGAATATTTTTTAAAAGGGCTTGCGTCCGTTGCCATTATCTTCTACCCCACAGCGTTTATTGAAGTGGTGTCTTATGCTCCGCTTTTAGGAGCCGCAGGCACCTATATGAGCTTTGTAACCGGCAATATTGCCAACCTCAAGCTTCCCTGCACTATGAGCGCCCTTGAAACCTCGGGCTACTCGGTCTCCAGCGAAGAAGGCGAAGTCATTTCCACCATTGCCGTTGCAGTTTCCGCGATGGTCACCACTATCATTATTGCTCTGGGTGTACTTTTAATGTCGGTGACAGGTGTTATCCAAAAGATTACAAGCCCCTCTTCTCCGCTCTACCCTGCATTCCAACAAATTTTACCGTGCTTATTCGGTGCAATCGGTGCCGTATATTTCTATAAGTATTGGAAGATTACATTGGCGCCGCTCGCCGTTATATTGGCGCTGCTTGCTTTCAACGGCGGTATGCAGGTAGGTATTCTGATACCTGTTAGCGTAATTGTAGCATTAGTTGCAACGCATTTGATGTATAAAAAAGGCGTATTCGGCAAAGAAGAACCGGCAGGCGAAACCCATGAATAGTGCAGTTCAATTTGTAAAACACAAAGCGCTTTCCGCGTTTCAATATATTCTTACTTTTTTAAAGTGGGTGTTTTTGGCAGGCTTTACCGGCGCTGTTTGCGGCTTGGTCGGCGCGGCATTTGATGTCAGTGTTGACAAAGCAACCGGGTTGTTTTCCGCCCACAGCTGGATGATTTTCCTATTACTTCCCGCCGGACTTGCCATTATCGGTTTATATGAACTTTTCAAAGTAAAACCGCATGTAGGCACCAATGACATTATCAGTTCCATTCGCACAAGCGAAAAAGTACCGATTCTGCTCGTACCGCTTGTATTTGTCGGCACCGTACTCACCCACCTGGGCGGCGGTTCTGCCGGTCGAGAAGGTGCAGCACTGCAAATCGGCGGCGGTATCGGTCAACAAATCGGCAGACTTTTAAAATTAGATGAAAAAGATTTGCACCTGATGACCCTTTGCGGAATGAGCGGCCTGTTTGCCGCCCTGTTCGGCACACCGCTGACGGCAACAATCTTTGCGATTGAAGTGATCAGCATCGGCGTAGTCTATTACTCGGCACTGATTCCCTGCTTGTCTTCTTCGCTGGTTGCGTACTTTATCACCCGGGCTTTTAAAATTGAAGGGGTTTCTTTCAAAATTCCCTCGGTACCGCAGTTTGATGCACTGCTTTGTGTGAAAGTGATACTGCTTGCGGGTATCTGTGCGGCAGTAAGTATTCTCTTTTGCGCTGCGATGCACGGCTCGCATAAACTGTTTAAAAAATATATTAAAAATGAATTTTTGCGCATTGCCATCGGCGCTGTGGTCATTATTTTGCTTACCTTGATTTTCAGTGACCGCCGCTACAACGGCACCGGTATGGCTGTTATTCAGGAAGCCATCGAACAAGGTAAAGCGCTCCCCTATGATTTTGTGCTCAAAATTGTTTTTACGGCTATTACCATCGGCGTCGGTTTTCGCGGTGGTGAAATGGTTCCGACTTTCTTTATCGGTGCCACTTTGGGTTGCACACTGGGTTCCCTGCTCGGCATTAACCCTGCTTTTGCGGCAGCACTCGGCTTTATTGCGATGTTTTGCGCAGTCATGAATTGCCCGATTGCTTCTATCATTTTAAGTATTGAAGTGTTCGGTGCGGGCGGCATTCTGTTTTTTGCCATTGTCAGTGCCGTCAGTTATCTGCTTTCAGGGTATTACGGCTTATATACGAGCCAAAAAATTATGTATTCCAAACTCAAAGCAGAGTTTATTAATATGGATACAAAGCCTTTATAGGCTTCAAATAATTCTCAAGATGTCAATGGAGGAAATGAGATGAAACGTTCAATCAAAAGCATTATGTGTGTACTGATTGCAGTCATTATGATTGCCTGCGGCGTTGTACCCGCATTTGCCGTCGACACCACCCCGGTGGTTCTTGTTCCCGGTGTTTTAAACAGACCGATTTTAGATGATTCGGGAAAACAGATTTTGATGCCGGATTTTGCCAATCAGCTTGATATTGAGAGCACGATTGATGCGCTCAAGGAAGTCTTGCACCTGCAAGACACAGGCGCTTACGATGCCGCGATTGATAAATTAATCGCTGTCGCAAAGGGGCTTTTTGATGAAGCGAGATGTGATGAAAACGGCAATTCCGTTACTCCCTCTCACTATGATTTCCCCAACGGCTCTATTGCACAAGACCCTGCAAGCGCCCACTATTCCGATGAAAGCGCCATTGCGCGCCTGCTCGGCAAAAAAATCGGCAATAGAAATGTGTATATCTTCACCTATGACTGGCGTATGGATGTTGTCGGTATTGTTGACAATTCTTTAGCACCGCTGATTGAAAGAGTCAAGAAAGAAACCGGCTCCGACAAGGTCACCATCTGTGCCGCTTCCATGGGTAGTGCAATTACCAACACCTACCTTTCCAAATACGGCAACAGAGATGATGTAAAAAAGGTTATCTTTATTTCCGGTGCAGGTCAAGGTGTGCAGTTTGTGCAGGATATTTATTTAACCAACCCTGTTTGCGTGAACAGAAAAGCGATGGCTCCGTATTTCAAAATTGTGATGGGACTTGGCGGTGCTGCCGGTATTTCCGCCGTCAGCAGCTATGTGTGTGAAATTGCGCAAAAGCTAATGGATTCACAATATGAAAAGCTTTGGACCCAGTTTGTCGAAAAAGACTTGCTGTGCTGGCCCTCCATGTGGGAACTTGCCGGTCATACCAAAGATATGGAAAAACTTTTGAAAGAAACGAAAAACGAAGTCTTCCAAAACAAGGTTATGGAATACTACGGTTACCAAGATAATCTCAAGAACACCTTGGATTCCCTCAAAGAAAAAGGCGTTGAACTCATTTATACCTCTAACTATAATTTAACCGGTGTTCCGGCAACTCCCAGAGCGCATATTGTCAACACCGACTATCTCATTGATACGTACCACACCTCCAATGGTGCAACCGTTGCCGACCTCGGCAAAACCTTGGGCGATAACTATACTCAGAAAAATGATGACGGTCACAACCATCTTTCGGCAGACGGTGTGATTGATGCATCCACCTGTTATTCCCCCGAAACGACTTGGTTTATTAAAAACCTGATGCATGTCAGCTTCCAAGACGGTGCCCCGCAAACCGATTTCATCTGCTGGTTGGTGTTAACGGACAATGTCACTATCGAAAGTGATACAAAAAATTACCCGCAGTTTATGGAATTTGGCACAAAGAAAGATGATAATGGTAAGGAAGTCAAATATATGACTCCAGTTGAAGAAGTTGTGATTGAAAGCCCCGAAGAGGCGCAAGGCAACGGTCAATACATCTCCAGTGCCGTCACTGTCTACACTTACTCACAGATTACCGCTTTAGGCTGGGCGCTGATTGCAGCCATCGTCGCATTGATTATCATCTTAATTGTCAAGAAGAAGGGCGGCAAGCCGCAAATTGAAGGTGTATTGACAAAAGAAGAAATCAAGGCACTGCCTAAAAGCGAAAGAAAGGCTGCCAAGAAGCAAAACAAGGCGCGCATTAAAGAGTGGAAGAAAGAACAAAAAGCCGCTAAGAAAGCGCGCAAAGCAGAGCTCAAGGCAATGCCCAGAGCAGAGCGCAAAGCCGCTATTAAGGCAGATAAGGCTGCAGCCAAAGCCGCCAAAAAAGCAGCGAAATTAGCCGCCAAGGAAGCAAAGAAAGCAGCAAAACTTGCAAAGAAAGCAGCAAAGGCAGCGAAAAAAGCCGCTAAATAAGCAGATTTTAAAATGGAGCGAAGTGTTTGTCACTTCGCTCCTCTTTTCTTTTTTCAACTCACTGTTGTTATAACAACAGTCAGCAAATATATTTGGTAAACAAAAATTTATTGACTTATTTTTTTTCTTATATTAAAATATATTTTAGATAATTGTGTTTTGCAGGAGGCAATAAAATGAAAAAAATCGCCAAAAAAGCACTCTGTATTCTTTTAGTTGCACTATTGCTCGTGAGCATTCCGCTGGCAGCCGGTGCAAAATCCGTCAATAAAACGCCTATTATTTTCATTGCCGGTATCAACAGCTCTTCTTTGTATCTGAACAAGGGCACCGAAAATGAGAAGCAGGCGTGGATGCCGTCTGTCGACAACTATGAAGAAGTGATAAATTTCTTTAAAGGCTTAACGAAATTAGAAGACAGAGGCTACGATTATGACAGCTATATGAAAGATGTCTTTGTGCCTTTCCTTCAGAAGCATATGGAAGATTTGCGCTGTGACGGCAACGGTAATTCCATTCAAAACATTTCTATTGACTATACCGACCAACCGTATTCTCAAAATGCGATTGCCCGCTCAAAAGGCGGTATTCAAAGCGATGTGATGAAAATTGCTGCCGACACTATCGGCGGTGACCGTGTATTCCGTTACAGCTATGATTTCCGTATCAGTGTGATGGATCACCTTCACAAACTGCGCGCAATGGTAGATCATGTCAAAGATGTGACAAACAGCAAAAAGGTCAGAATCATTGCCGTGAGTATGGGCGGTGCCGTGCTCAATGCGTATCTGAACACCTATGACCATGATGATTTGGAATCTGTCACCTTCCTTTCTTCTGCAGCAGAAGGCACCAACTTCCCTGCCGAGATGTTCTCCGGCGAAGTGCAATTAGACCGCGATACCATTGCTCCCTGCTTAAACCGCTTAATCGGTTTAGTGCCTTCCGCTTTAATTGCCTCTTTAGAAACCGCAATCAATGAAATTAACGAACTGTGGAGCGGCGATCGTATCACCTATTTTTATAACACTTGGATTAAAGATTATTTAGGCAAGTGGTGCGGGCTTTGGAACCTGGTTCCGAGCGAAAGAGTTGACGAATGTATTGACTTTATGCTCGACAAAGAAGCCGATGCCGGCTTGATTGCTAAAATCAAACAATACCAATCCTGTCAGGATAACCTGCATAATGTACTTGATAAATGTAAAAAAGACGGTGTGAAAGTGTATGTACTTTCCTCCTATAATGTCAACGGTATGCCCTTTAAAGGCAATGACCATCAAAATGATATTTTGATTGATACCGAATATTGTACCCTCGGCGCCAGAGCCGCCACCTTCCCGCAAAAGACATTGGGCGATAATTACAAGCAGGAAGTGGATGACGGAAAAGAGAGAGTTTCCAGCGACAACATCGTAGATGCTTCCACCTGCTGGTTCCCTGACCAAACCTGGATTATCAAAAACATGGTGCACTGTATGTTTGTGGAAAAGACCAAAGACGGTGAGCCTGATCAAACCGGTCAGTTCTTCAAATGGTTTATTTCTCAAACCGATGAAGTCAATGTTGAATCCAATGAGAAATACCCGCAGTTTATGGACTACACCAAGAGCAAAGGCTCTTTGGTAAAACTTGAACCGGTTGTCATTGAAAATCCGGAAGAAGAAGGCGCCAACGGTCAATACATCTCCAGCGCCGTCACTGTCTACACTTACTCACAAATTACCGCTTTAGGCTGGGCGCTGATTGCAGCGATTGTCGTATTGCTCATTGTCTTAATTGCCAAGAAGAAGGGCGGCAAGCCGCAAATTGAAGGTGTATTGACAAAAGAAGAAATCAAAGCACTACCTAAGAGCGAAAGAAAGGCAGCCAAGAAGCAAAACAAGGCGCGCATCAAAGAGTGGAAGAAAGAACAAAAAGCCGCTAAGAAGGCGCGCAAAGCAGAGCTCAAGGCAATGCCCAGAGCAGAGCGCAAAGCCGCTATTAAGGCAGATAAGGCTGCAGCCAAAGCCGCTAAAAAAGCAGCAAAGTTAGCCGCCAAGGAAGCGAAGAAAGCAGCAATGGCAGCTAAAAAAGCCGCTAAATAATTCCAACTAAACAAAAAGAGCGAGGCATTAGGTGAGTGCCCGTAACGAAAGTTAGCCCTCAAATCGCATCTTTTTCGCCATAATTGCATTAAAATAGCCACTTAGGCGTCAGCCTTAAGTGGCTATTTTGCTTTATTCTGACAAAAAATCTGCCGATTTTAGGGTGCGCAGCAGTTATAGCCGACAAGAGC